>NZ_JAJCGT010000046.1:0-21964 GCF_020553185.1 Blautia sp. MSK18_10
ATACCCCCATATAGGACTTTTATATTTCATTGTCCTATATGAGGGTAGCATATCACGGCTCAGACAGTGGGTCATTTTTCTTATAACGCATATTTTTATCAGCTAAGAAGTTCTAAGACTCCTGCAAATGCACACGAAATGAAATATGTTTTTGCGCTGTGTATTGGTATGAACTGAAAATCTTCCTGAATAAATTGCGGAGAAGTTATTATAGCAATTCCATAAAATACTGCAAGCAATCCAGTTCATCATAGCTGAAGAGCTGCGGAGTAATTCGTATCTTTTATAAGAAAGATCTCAGAATCTGCAGAACTCCGTTTTCCCAGTAGGGCGGGCAGGTATTTTTGGCGGCAGCCCGGACTTCGGGGCGGGAGTTGGAGACTGCGTAGCTGAGACCGGCATTCTGAAGCATTTCAATATCGTTGAGGTTATCTCCGAAAGTGCAGGTTTCGTCAGGTGAAATTCCCAGATATTCCTGAAGGAAAGCAACGGAAGGACCTTTGCCGGAACCTGGGGCAGTACAGTCCATCCATTCCTTGCCGGCGGCAGCCATAACTGTTTTGTCTTTCCAGGTGGGAGTGAATAAAGGGGCGCACATTTCCTCACAGGCGTTGGGGTGGTAGACAGCAAATTTGTTTACCTGCTGCCCCTCGAGTTTTAACATTTCCGGAACTTCATGGATATCATATCCGTAAGAATCTCTCAGCCAGTGAAACATCTGGCTGCCTCCGTCTTCTGCGAAACAGCGTTCAGGTGTGGAAATAAAATAATCACAGGAAGGCATATTCTCTCTTACCATAGAACACATTCCTTTCCAGATTTTGTCCGGCAGAGTATCCACTTTCAGAATCTCCTTCGGAGTCCGTACAACAGTTCCTCCGTCAGAGATATAAAGCAGTCTGTCTGCGACAGGGGCAAACAGTTTTCTTTCACTTCTGTACTGTCGTCCGGAGCATGCCACAAACACAATCCCCTTATCAATCAGCCTTCCGATAACCTCCATATACTCCCCGTCAATAGCCAGAGTCCCATCCTTTACCAAAGTTCCATCTATATCTGAAGCAATCAATTTAATCATATGAATAAGAAATCCTTTCTATACAAATTCATTTTAAAAATTCTCTTTGTAATTGTAATAAGTCCCTTCTATAATAAATACAAATAAATACAATCCCCATTTTATCACGCTAAAATACAACTTACCATAAGAAATTAGGAAAAATTGCAATTATTCACCAGTCCCGTTTTATGCGTTATCATCCTGCAAAATTTTCTGTGAGAAAATCTCATCTGCATAGCCTGTCGTTGCAAGGCGCATTACTGTGAACGAAGTGAGCAGTAACAGCCCGGCAGTCCCGCAGCCAGCCAACAGGCAGGAAATATTTTTGGTTTCAGGTGCATTTGCAGTGGGCGTAGTAACTCTTGGTGCGTGGGAATCTGCGTTATTCAAAAATTGCTCACTGTCTGAGCGAAGCGAGTTTGAGTAATTTTTGAATGTTTTTAGCAGATTTCCACACACCTAGAGTTATTAGCCCGCGAAACCGCACCTGAAACCAAAAATATTTCCTGTCGTCCCCAATTTTTTTGCCCGCCAAACCCCATTGACTTTTCCACCCTTTTTTCTTATATTATATAAATAGAAATCTGCGTACTCTGAAAACTACGCATTTAAACCCTGAAAAAAGGAGAGTTGCTCGAAATGAACAAAAAAATGCTCTTTGTTTTCAATCCCAAGGCAGGCAAAGGCAAGATCAAAACAAACCTGCTTGATATAGTAGATATTTTCAACAAAGGTGGTTATGAAGTCATTATCTATTCCACACAGAAACCAAAAGATGCCTATGAGAAAGCCAAAGAATACGAATCCAAAGTGGACCTTATCGTATGTAGCGGCGGAGACGGGACTCTTGATGAGGTGGTTACCGGAGTAATGGAAAAGAAGAGTTCCATTCCCATCGGATACATTCCGGCAGGAAGCACCAACGACTTTGCAAACAGTCTCTTTATGCCGAAAAGCATGACAGATGCCGCTTCCATGATCATGGAAGAGAAACTTTATCACTGTGACATCGGCAGATTCAATAACCAGAGCTTTACATATATAGCAGCTTTCGGTCTTTTCACAGATGTAGCCTATCAGACAGATCAGGATCTCAAGAATATCCTTGGCCATGTAGCCTATCTTCTTGAGGGAGTGAAACGCCTTTTTGATATCAAATCATACCATATGAGAATTGAATCCGAAGAATTAACTGTGGAGGATGACTTCATCTTTGGAATGATCACCAATTCCCGTTCAGTGGGAGGGTTCAAGAACCTTACAGGCAAGAACGTGGATATGAATGACGGACTTTTTGAAGTTACCATGATCACAAGACCGAAGAATCCGCTGGAATTGCAGGAGATCATGACTGCAATGCTGACAGCAGAGGACAATACAGATCTGATTCATTCTTTTAAATCAGCCAGGGTGACCATTACCTCAGAAGAACCGGTACCATGGACTCTGGACGGTGAATACGGCGGCAGTCATACACAGATAGAGATTGAAAACTGCCACGAAGCACTGAATCTGTATCTGAAAAGTACAAAAAATGAGGAAACCAGATCAATTGGAATTTCCCCGTTAATAAATAAAAAGGAGAAATAAAATGGGTGAGTATATCAATGTAGTAGAGACTTTTGGATGTGACGTGTTTAATGATTCCGTCATGCAGGCACGACTTCCGAAGAAGATCTACAAAGAATTGAAAAAAACCATAGAAGAGGGCAAAGAACTGTCTATGGAGATTGCGGATGTAGTAGCGCACGAGATGAAAGAATGGGCCATCGAGAAAGGTGCCACACATTACAGCCACTGGTTCCAGCCCCTTACAGGTGTGACAGCAGAGAAACACGATGCTTTTATCACAGCTCCGATGGATAACGGCAAGGTCCTGATGTCTTTCTCCGGAAAAGAACTGATCAAAGGTGAACCGGATGCATCTTCTTTCCCGTCCGGTGGATTAAGAGCAACTTTTGAGGCGAGAGGATATACAGCATGGGACTGTACATCACCGGCTTTTGTGCGTCATGATGCAGCAGGCGGAACACTCTGTATTCCTACTGCATTCTGTTCCTATACAGGAGAAGCACTTGACCAGAAGACACCACTTCTTCGTTCTATGGAAGCAATCAACACCCAGGCACTCCGTCTGCTGAGACTTTTCGGAAATACAACTTCTAAGAAAGTAACTCCGTCAGTAGGAGCAGAGCAGGAATATTTCCTGATCGATAAAGAGAAATGGCTTCAGAGAAAAGACCTGATCTATACAGGCAGAACTCTTTTTGGAGCTATGCCTCCGAAGGGACAGGAAATGGATGACCATTACTTCGGAAGTATCCGTCAGAGAATTTCCGCATACATGAAAGAGGTAAATGAAGAATGCTGGAAGCTTGGAATTCCTGCAAAGACACAGCATAATGAGGTTGCTCCTGCACAGCATGAGCTTGCACCGATCTATGCACCGGTCAATATCGCAGCAGACCAGAACCAGATGATGATGCGTATTCTTAAAAAGGTTGCCAGCCGCCATGGAATGCGCTGTGTCCTTCATGAGAAACCATTTGCAGGTGTGAACGGTTCCGGTAAGCATAACAACTGGTCTCTTACCACAGATGACGGAATCAATCTTCTGGATCCGGGCAAAACACCTCATGAAAATATTCAGTTCCTTCTGGTCCTCACCTGTATCCTGAAAGCAGTAGATGAACATGCAGATCTTCTGCGTGAATCTGCGGCAGATGTGGGAAATGACCAGAGACTTGGCGGCCATGAGGCACCGCCGGCAGTGATTTCCGTATTTCTTGGAGAGCAGCTGGAGGATGTTCTGGAACAGCTGGTCAGCACAGGAACAGCAACTCACAGTAAAAAGGGAAGTAAGCTGGAAACAGGTGTTAAGACTCTGCCTGATTTCATGAAGGATGCCACAGACCGTAACCGTACTTCACCTTTTGCTTTCACAGGAAATAAATTTGAATTCCGTATGGTGGGATCAAGAGATTCTATTTCCGCATGTAACGTAGTCCTGAATACGATTACGGCAGAAGTATTTAAGGAAGTATGTGACCGCCTGGAAAAAGCTCCTGATTTCGAACTGGCGGTACATGACCTGATCAAAGAATATGCCACAGATCATCAGAAGATTGTATTTAACGGAAACGGCTATGCGCCGGAATGGGAGAAAGAAGCTAAACGCCGCGGACTTCCGATCCTTCCAAGCATGGTGGATGCAATCCCTGCACTTACTACAGAGAAGGCAGTGAAACTCTTTGAATCTTTTGATGTATTCTCAAGAGCCGAGCTTGAATCACGTGCAGAGATTAAATATGAGATTTATTCTAAAGCAATCAATATTGAAGCAAAGACCATGATCGACATGGCAACCAAGCAGATCATTCCGGCAGTTATCAGATATACCACTGTTCTTGGCGAATCTATCAATACAGTGAAAACAGCGGGCGAAGGACTGATCGATGTAAGTGTACAGCTTGATCTGCTCAAGAAAGCATCAAAACTCTTAAAGGCTGCAAACAGTGCCATGAGTAAGCTGAGCAAACTGGTTGAGAAGATCCCGGAATATGCAGAGGGACAGGACAGAGCTGTATTCTGCAGAGAAAAGGTGGTTCCTGCAATGGAAGCTTTACGTGAGCCGGTGGATGAACTGGAAATGATCGTAGATAAGGAAATGTGGCCGATGCCTTCTTATGGAGATCTTGTATTTGAAGTATAATGTTGTAAAAATATAAAGAAGAATGCTATAATGAAAGGGTCGTGAATCTGTAAAAGATAAGCGGCCTTTTTCTATAACACAAACTGGACTATAATAGTTATATAAAGGAGAACTAAATGGAAGAACTGAAATTTCTGGAGGAGCAGCAGGTAGCCCCTGAACTGATAAAGAGAGTAGAAGAATTCCGCAGCCGGTATGAGGTGGCACCGGAGACCGTAGACAGGATTGTGAAACCATCCATTCCATTTTACGGAAAAGACATTCTGGAAATGGCCATTGCCGGACTGCTCAAAGGGGAGAATCTATTACTCACCGGTCCGAAGGCAACAGGAAAAAATATCCTTGCAGAGAACCTGGCATATATTTTCAACCGTCCCGCGTACAATGTTTCTTTTCATGTAAATACTAACAGCGGAGATCTGATCGGCACAGACACTTTCGTGGACAACGAAGTTAAGCTTCGCAAAGGAACTATCTATCAGTGTGCAGAATACGGTGGTTTCGGAATCCTCGACGAGATTAATATGGCAAAGAACGATGCAGTTTCCGTTCTTCATGCAACTTTGGATTATCGCCGTTCCATCGATGTCCCGGGCTATGACAAAATTGATCTTCATCCGGCTGCCCGTTTTATCGGAACCATGAATTACGGTTATGCAGGAACCAAAGAACTCAATGAAGCGCTGGTATCCAGATTCCTGGTCATAGACATGCCGGCTCAGACTGAAGAATCCCTGAAATTTATTTTCCAACGGATGTTTCCAAATATAAAAGAAAACGCCAGAACACAGTTCATCGGAGTATTCCTGGATCTTCAGCTCAAAGCCACAAACAGTGAAATTTCCACCAAACCTCTGGATCTGCGAGGTCTCCTTGCAGCCATGAAGATTGTAGAAACCGGACTTTCTCCGAGAAAAGCAGTTACTATGGGAGTGGTGAACAAGACCTTTGACATTTTCGAGAAAGAAATCGTAGAGGATATTGTGAAAACCAGAATTCCGGCAGACTGGGCAAGGGATGATGTATATGAAAGATGAGAAAATCGTAGAAATCGACGATTACCGTCTGGAACTGGAAAACAGGATCCGCAATCTCCTCTGGACTATCAGCGGGGATTACACGTTAAATATGAAAGTAGACGTTTCCCTGTATCTGCGCTCAAAAGCAATTGCTCTGTATGACGGCATCAAGCAGGGCGCTCTGGCAAAATATTATGACAGGAATCTGCTGGGTTTATATCTGGTAAAAAAAGTCTTCTGCCAGGCAGGAGAAGGAGAACTGACTGCAGTAGCACAGCTATGTGTAGAAGAAGCAATCGGGGACAAAATCTGTCAGGAACGTCCGGGAGTCCGGGAGATGCAGAAGGAAGCATTCGAGGATATCCTGGATCAGGAGTTTGAACGGATGCCCGCATACGGAGATATTCTTGGCCGATTGAAGATTGCCATCCTGCGTGACCGTTTACAGAATGGAAACCATTATGTAGAAGAGCGTCTTCGAAAAATCCGCGACATGGTTTACAAAGCCAGAACAGCTGCAGACACTATAGAACTGATCCGTATTATTGACAGTCTTTACAATACTATCATTGATCCGAATTTTGAGAAAGATCATGGAACACTGGAACAGGTTATGGCAGTCACCCTGGAAGAACTGACAGAATATGACTGGGAAGATTTCCTCACAGAAGAACTTTATGAGGAAGCTCTGGAGAGTTACATTGAACAAATGACAAATAAGATTACGGACATGGAAGACACTGCTGTCACTGAAGAAATGGAAAAACAGCGCCAGACCAAACACAAAATTACAATTCTCACAGAGGAAGAACTTGAGAAAGCATACACCTATGTTGAGTTGAATTTCGGAAAAACTTATCTCACTCCAGCAGAAGAGAAGCGAATGAATTATCTGATGTGCAGGGAACTTCACAGGGACTGCAGCCTTTATTTTACAGAAGGAATTCTCAAGAATCCGGTGAAACGAAATTATCAGTACGAATATGCAGTGCGATTAAAGAATAAGAATATCTGGCTCTACCATGACAAACACAGGATTGTAAAGCAGAACATCGCATCCCTTACAGACCTTTTGCGAAAGACACTGGTGCTGAAAAGCGAGACGCAGGAAGTACTGTCAGACAGAGGAACGATCATTCCGTCCAGACTCTGGCGTGTGGGCAGAAGCAGTGAAGCAAATCTGTTTAAAAGAGAATTGAAATCTGATGCATCTGATTTCGTAGTAGATGTGCTGATCGATGCCAGCGGTTCCCAGATGTCCAGGCAGGGAGATGTGGCATTACAGGCTTATATCATCAGTGAAGCATTAAGTAATGTAAACCTGCCTCACCGTGTCATGAGCTTCTGCACATTCTGGGACTATACGATCCTTCACAGATTCCGTGAGTACGATGATCCACAGTCAGCTAATGAAAATATTTTTAATTATGTAACTTCTTCCAATAACAGGGATGGACTTGCTATCAAAACCGTAGGATACGGTCTGCTTCAGAGATCTGAGGAGAAAAAAATCCTCATTGTATTAAGTGATGGAAAACCATATGATGTCATCGTAAACAGACCTCACGCAAAGAACCCGGAACCTTATATGGGAAAATATGCAGTCAATGACACTGCAACAGAAGTACGGCATCTGCGAAACCTTGGAGTAAGTGTTCTGGGAGTGTTTGCAGGGGAAGAAAAGGACCTATCCACAGAAAAAAAGATATTTGGAAAAGATTTCGCATATATCCGGGATATTTCGAATTTTTCCAGAATTGTCGGGAGATACCTGATTAAACAGTTGGATTCAGATGAATAGACTGATAAAACAGGGTAAAAATATGCTGTTTGAGCGTGCTGATATGTTAAGAGATTATCAAGTTAGCACATTAATATGGTAAAGTGCATAAAAAACCAGTTTTTTCACCTTGCCTTTTTGTATAAATTTCGCTATAATGTTCTATGTTTATAAATCAATACAAAAGGGAGAGGAAATCATGAACGAAAACAAAGAGTTCAAACCGTATATTCCGGCTGACAAGATCACACCAGAATTTACGGTGACATCCATCATCATGGGTGTTATCCTTGCAGTCATCTTCGGTGCAGCCAATGCTTATCTTGGTCTGCGTGTTGGTATGACTGTATCTGCTTCCATTCCGGCAGCAGTTATTTCCATGGGCGTAATTCGCAAGATCATGAAAAAGAACTCCATTCTGGAGAGCAACATGGTCCAGACAATCGGTTCAGCCGGTGAATCACTGGCAGCCGGTGCAATTTTCACAATGCCTGCTCTGTTCCTTTGGGCAGAAGAAGGACTTTGTGAAATGCCGGGTATCGTGGAAATCACATTAATCGCACTTTGCGGTGGTGTTCTTGGTGTACTTTTTATGGTACCACTTCGTAACGCACTGATCGTAAAAGAGCATGCAACACTTCTTTATCCTGAAGGAACTGCCTGCGCAGATGTTCTTCTTGCAGGTGAAGAGGGTGGTGCAAACGCTGCGACAGTATTCTCAGGTATGGGAATCGCAGCGATCTTTAAATTTGTCGTTGACGGTTTAAAGGTAATCCCTGCAGACGTTGCAGTAGCATTTAAAGGATTCAAAGGTGAAATTGGTATGGAATGCTATCCTGCACTTCTCGGTGTTGGATATATCGTAGGACCAAGAATCGCATCCTTTATGTTTGTTGGTTCTCTTATTGGCTGGATGGTGCTGATTCCGGTAATCTGTCTGTTCGGAGCTGATACAGTTATGTATCCCGGAACAGAAACAATTTCTGCTCTTTATGCAGCAGGCGGAGCATCTAAAATCTGGAGTACTTATGTAAAATATATCGGAGCAGGAGCTATCGCAACAGGTGGTATTATTTCTCTGATCAAATCCTTGCCTCTGATCATTGCAACCTTCCGTGATTCCATGAAGAGCATGAAGGGCGGTAAGAATACAAGTACAGAAAGAACTGCACAGGATCTTCCAATGAACGTTATCCTGATCGGTATTGTGGCAATGGTTGCGATCATTTGGCTTGTTCCGGCTATCCCGGTTAACCCGATCGGTGCGCTGATCATCGTAATCTTCGGCTTCTTCTTTGCAACTGTATCTTCCCGTATGGTTGGTCTTGTAGGAAGCTCCAACAACCCTGTATCAGGTATGGCTATCGCTACTCTTCTGATCGCAACAATGGTTATCAAAGCATCCGGCAATACCGGTATCGACGGAATGAAAGCAGCAATTGCTATTGGTTCCGTAATCTGTATCGTAGCAGCAATCGCAGGTGATACTTCACAGGACTTAAAGACAGGTTATCTTCTTGGTGCAACTCCTAAGAAGCAGCAGATCGGTGAGCTTATCGGTGTTGTTGCTGCCGGTCTTGCTATCGGTGGAGTTCTTTATCTTCTGAACACTGCATGGGGATACGGAAGTGCAGAAGTACCTGCTCCTCAGGCAACTCTGATGAAGATGATCGTAGAAGGTATCATGGGCGGCAAGCTTCCATGGACACTGGTATTTATCGGTGTATTCCTTGCAATTGGTCTGGAAATCTTAAGAATTCCGGTTATGCCATTTGCTATCGGTCTTTATCTTCCAATCTACCTCAACGCTGCTATCATGATCGGTGGTGTTGTTCGTATGTTCGTTGACGGAAGAAAGAATGTTGATGATAAGAAAAAAGAAGAACAGGCAACAGACGGTACACTTTACTGTGCAGGTATGATCGCAGGTGAAGGTCTTGTAGGTATCCTTCTTGCAATCCTTGCAGTAGTAAACGTAAGCAGTGTATTTGATCTCTCCGGAAGCATTAACCTTGGTAATGCAGGCGGCGTGATCCTGATGTTACTTATGATCTTAAGCCTTCTGAAATTCAGTATCTGGAACAAGAAGAAAGCCTGATCAGGCGGAGATGATAATATTTAAATGAGTAAAAAGAAAAAAGAAATACAGATCAATTATCTGGATCTCATTCCTGAGCGCAGTGCACAGCTTCGCTGGCATACGGATATCAGGGGGAGAATGGTGTTGGAAATAGAGAATAAGGGCGCGTTTAACACGATTGCCCAGAAGCTGTTTGGAAAACCCAGATATACGAAGATACATCTGGATGACAATGGCACATTTATCTGGCCACTCATAGATGGCAGGAAGACAGTGGAAGATATTGCTGCACTGGTAAAAGACGAATTTGGGGAGAAGGCAGAGCCTTTATATCCAAGGATCGTTAAATACTTCCAGATAATGGAGAGTTATCATTTTGTAAATTTTATCAATAAGCCTGAAAAATAAGGTAAGAATAAGAGCGGGAGCAGTCCTTCATGGATTGCTGCCGTTCTTGTAGTTTATGGAAGAATAATTACGGCACAGTGATAAAGCGGTATCTCTGGCTGATATTCATGAAAGCATAAAACAAATATTATTTTTACAGAATACAAGGAGGCAAATGAATGAAGTTAGTAAATGGAAAAAGATCACAGCTTCTGGAATATCTGATGATCATAGCAGGAACCGGATTAATGGCACTGGCGATCAATTCCGTATTTGATGCATCAGGTATGGTAACCGGAGGCTTTTCAGGTATCGCGATCATTATAAAAGCAGGGAGTCAGGGAATCATTGACGGTGGTATCCCTCTCTGGGTAACAAATATGGGTTTGAACATTCCACTGTTTCTGATCGGATGGAAGATTAATGGATTCTCCTTTGTAAAAAAAGCTTTGATAGGAGAAATTGCTCTGTCCACCTGGCTTGCCATAGAACCTGTATGGAATCTTGCTGGCAATGATCTTCTTCTTGCCGCACTTTACGGTGGTGTGATCCAGGGTGTGGGAATCGGTCTTGTCTTTCTGGGCGGCGGAACAACCGGAGGAACCGATATGATGGCAGCTATCATCCAGAAATATCTGCAGCACTATTCAATCGCACAGATCATGCAGGTTATAGATGCAGGCGTTGTACTGGTGGGTATGTATGTGTTTGGCATCCACAAGGCACTCTATGCGATTATTGCGGTATATCTGGTGACAAAAGTATCTGACGGTTTGATTGAAGGTCTGAAATTCTCAAAAGCTGCCTATATCATTACAGCAAAGCCAAAGGAAATAGCAGATATGATCATGAAAGATCTGGACAGAGGTGTAACAGGCATCAGTGCCAGAGGAATGTACTCAGGACAGGATAAACTGATGCTTTTCTGCGTGGTAAATAAAAAAGAGATCGTAATGCTTAAAGAAAAAGTAGATGAAATTGATCCGGAAGCTTTTGTGATAGTGACAGATGCCAGGGAAGTTCATGGAGAAGGTTTTATTGAAAAAAAGTAATACAAAAAAATATATAAAAAATTGTAAATTTTTTTCTCTTTCCTCTTTCATTTTTGGTAAATATATATTAAAATACAATACAGGTATAAGGTTTTATAGTTAAAACGGAAAATAAACACTATAGGATGAGAAGGGATTGAAATCAGATGATATCGAATCAAGTGCTTCAGAATACTCTTGAAGGGTTAAAAGAAATTTCCAGAACAGAATTTTGTGTACTCGACACAGAAGGCAAAGTGCTTGCAAGTACTTTTGCAGATTTTTCCATTGCAACACAGGATGTACAGGCTTTCGTAGAATCACAGGCCGACAGCCAGCTTGTAAAGGGGTTCCAGTATTTTAAAGTCTGTGATGACTATCAGCTGGAATATATACTGGTCGCCCATGGCGACGATGAAGATACTTATATGGTTGGCAAGCTCGCTGCTTTTCAGATCCAGAATCTGATCGTAGCGTATAAAGAACGCTTTGACAAAGACAGCTTTATCAAGAACCTGCTTCTTGACAACCTGCTTCTTGTTGACATTTATAATCGTGCGAAGAAACTGCACATTGAGGCAGATGTCCGCCGCGTGGTCATGATCCTTGAAATGCCACAGGAGAAAGACCACAGCTCCATGGAAAGCGTGAAGAGTCTTTTCGGCGGTAAAAGTAAAGACTTTATCACAGCAGTAGATGAGAAGAGTATTATCGTAGTCAAGGAACTTGAAGATGGTGAGAATTATCCTGAGATGGATCAGCTTGCACATACTATCCTTGATACTCTTGGAATGGGAAATGACGGTAAGACACATATGGCATACGGTACTATCGTCAATGAACTGAAAGAAGTATCACGCTCCTATAAAGAAGCCCGCATGGCTCTTGATGTAGGTAAGATTTTCTTCGGAGATAAAGAAGTGATCGCATACAGCTCTCTGGGAATCGGACGACTGATCTACCAGCTCCCGATCCCACTCTGTAAGATGTTTATCAAAGAAATCTTCGGCGGCAAATCCCCGGATGACTTTGACGAAGAGACTCTGGTTACAATTGATAAGTTCTTCGAGAACAGCCTCAATGTTTCAGAGACATCCAGACAGCTTTACATCCATAGAAACACTCTGGTCTATCGCCTCGATAAACTCCAGAAGAGTACAGGTCTTGATCTCCGTGTTTTTGAAGATGCCATTACATTCAAGATTGCACTCATGGTAGTACGTTATATGAAATATATGGAAACACTGGAATACTGATATATTATAATAGAAGGAAAATTTTCAATGCCTGCCACAGCTTTAATTGCTGACGCAGGCATTTTTGACCTTTACAAATCCAGCCTTGCAGTGTATAGTTAGAAATCGAGATTGCAATTGATAAGGTATGCAATATCCTGAGACATGCAAGCCAAAATTCCATTGCTGCAGGCAATTTGGAATGAATGTTGGCTGCGTTACTGTGAACATTCTATGAATCCTCAAAAATCTCTTGCAATCCCCAAAAACATACATTACAATAATGTTACAAATTCATTAACCCATTGGAGGAAAAATCTATGATAGATCTTATAGATGTAAGCAAGTCCTATGGTCCCGGCCTTCCGGCAGTGAACCATGCGAACTTACATATAGATAAAGGTGAATTCGTCTTTGTAGTAGGAAACAGTGGTTCAGGAAAAACAACCCTGATCAAACTTCTTATGAAAGAGCTGGATTCCACATCCGGCCAGATCATCGTAAGCGGGGAACGTCTGGAAGGAATGAAACACAGAAGAGTAGCCAAATACCGCCGTAAGCTGGGCGTAGTATTTCAGGACTTCCGTCTTCTGAAAGACAGAAATGTATATGAGAATGTAGCGTTTGCCCAGAGAGTAGTCAACCGTCCCACAAGAGTAATCCGTAAACGTGTCCCGGAGGTACTTCAGGAAGTTGGACTTGCGGTCAAATACAAATCCTTCCCGGATGAACTTTCCGGTGGAGAACAGCAGAGAGTTGCATTGGCAAGGGCGCTGGTCAACCGTCCGGATATCCTTCTGGCAGACGAGCCTACAGGAAACCTGGATCCGAAGACTTCCGAAGAAATCATGAAGCTTCTGGAACAGATCAACGACAGAGGAACCACAGTAGTGGTTGTTACACATAACAAGGATATTGTAAATTCCATGCGCAAACGTGTTGTGACCATGCATGAGGGCTCTATTATAAGTGACGAGAAAGAGGGAGAATATCATGAGGCCTAGTACAATCTGGTACACTCTGAAACAGGGTGTCAAAAATATCAAAAGAAACTGGATGTTTTCCCTGGCTTCCATTATCACTATGGCTGCCTGTATTTTTCTGTTTGGAATCTTTTTTTCCATTGTCAATAATGTGAATAATATTGCACATAAGGTAGAGCAGGAAGTGCCGATCACAGTATTCTTTGAAGAGGGAACTACAAACAAACAGATTAAAGCAATCGGAAAGAAGATCAAGGCACGTCCGGAAGTAGAGAAAATAGAGTATCAGTCAGCTGATGAAGCCTGGGAGGAATACAAAGAGCAGTATTTCCAGGGTTCAGAGGCAGCAGACGGATTTAAGGACGATAATCCTCTTGCAAACTCAGCCAATTATCGTGTGTATATGAATGATATCACGAAGCAGTCAGAACTTGTTTCCTATATACAGGAACTGAAACATGTAAGAAAAGTCAACCAGTCTGAGGAAGCAGCAAAAACACTGGGAAATATCAACAAGTTGGTTTCCTATATTTCCATTGCCATTATTGTATTACTGCTTATTATCTCCATATTCCTGATCAGCAATACGGTATCTGTGGGAATTGCAGTCCGTAAAGAAGAGATCGGAATTATGAAATACATAGGAGCTACAGACGCATTTGTCAGAGCACCATTCCTGCTGGAAGGCATGGTTCTGGGGGTGGTCGGAGCAGCAGTTCCGCTGATCGTGCTTTATTTCTGTTATAATGGGGCAATATCATATATTCTGACCAGATTTAATGTGCTTACAGGTGTGGTGGATTTCATCCCGGTATGGCAGATTTACCAGACATTACTTCCAATAAGTCTGGCACTTGGAATCGGAATCGGACTGATCGGAAGTTTCTTTACAACAAGAAAGCATTTAAGAGTATAATAAAAAGCAGATAAGCATGAAGCTGCCGGAACAATGATATCATATCATAAACCGGCGGCTTTTTTTACAGGAGTGTAGACATGAAAAATAAAGAATTTTGGAAAGGTGCAGTAGCAGGAGCACTGGTTGTGACGTGCATCGGTACAGGTGTTTTTGCAGGAACAGCTCTTGGTGATCGCAAGTGTACATCAAAGCTGGCATATCTTGAAGAGCTGATCGACAGATACTATCTGGGAGATAAGGATGAAGAGAAGCTTCAGGAAGGGCTTTATGCAGGTCTTCTCTATGGACTGGATGATCCTTATTCCAGATATTATACAGCAGAGGAATACGATTCTGAGAATTCTTCCAATGAGGGAAGCTATGTGGGGATCGGCATTCTTATGGAGAAGAACAAAGAAGGCGGAGTAAAGATTGTTGAATGCTATGAGGGTGGTCCCGGAGAAAAAGCAGGACTGGAGGAAGGGGACATCATCAGTGCCATTGACGGGGAAGATATCACAGAGGATGAAGTATCTGATGTTGCAGACATTGTCCGCAATTCAGATAAAGACAGTGTGGTGCTTACTGTTCACAGAGAAGGTGCAGAAGATGCCATGGAAATCACAGTCCCTGTCACAGATGTGGAATTACCGTCTGTTTTCCATGAAATGCTGGATTTTAAAATCGGCTACATCCGCATTACACAGTTTACAGGCGTTACCGGCGAACAGTATCAGGAAGCTTTTGATGACCTGCAAAAACAGGGAATGGAGAAAATGATCGTGGATCTCCGCGATAATCCGGGTGGACTTCTTGATTCTGTCTGTGATGTCCTGCGTAAAATCCTTCCGGAAGGACTGATCGTTTACACCGAAGATAAGGACGGAAACAGAGAAGAGGAAAAATGTGATGGCAAACACGAACTCCGGATTCCGCTTGCAGTCCTGGTAAATGAAAGCAGCGCCAGTGCATCAGAGATTTTTGCCGGCGCAGTGCAGGATTATGGTATCGGAACAATCATCGGAACAACCACTTACGGAAAAGGCGTGGTACAGTCCATCCGCCAGCTCTCAGACGGAAGTGCCATTAAACTGACTGTTGCCAACTACTACACTCCAAAAGGAAACAACATCAACAAAACAGGAATCAAACCTGATATAGAGGTTTCTCTGGATACCAGCCTGCTGAATAAGAATAAAGACGAGATCACCCATGATGAGGATAATCAGCTGCAGGAAGCGATTAAGGCAGTTGAGAAGGAAAAGTAGTTGTTTGGCTGATAGTTTGATGTTATACTGTATATATCTGTATTTATAATAGAAGCATTTTTATTATAGATGAAAAGCCCATTACTGAGCAGGCAGCGGATTTTGCTTCGTAACTGAAAAAATAGTCAAGCGGATATTCGCAATTGAAGCAGGGGACTTACTTGATTCGGTTAAACAGTTAATGGGCAGAAAGTGAAAAATATCAGAAAAAAGAGGGCGACAACATGAGCGAATATGTGATCACCACCGACAACAATTCAGATCTTCCGGAGAAATATCTCAAAGACCATGGAGTAGGCTGCATGTATCTCAGTTATTCCATGGATGGAAAAAATTATACGCATGGAAATTTCCTTCCGGAGCATGAATTTTATGAGGCAATGAGAAACGGTTCCATGCCAACCACAGCACAGGTAAATCCTGAAAATGCAAAAGCACTGCTGGAGCCTTACCTGAAAGAAGGAAAAGATATTCTTCATATTGCATTTTCCTCTGCTTTAAGCGGTACATACAATAGCAGCCGTATCGCAGCAGAGGAACTGATGGAGGAATATCCGGACCGCAAGATCATCGTGGTAGATTCTCTTGGCGCTTCCCTTGGTCAGGGGCTTCTGGTTTACCTTGCACAGGAGAAGAAAGAGCAGGGAGAAGATCTGGAGACAGTTGCGAAATGGGCAGAAGAGAACAGGCTTCATATGGTACACCTTTTTACAGTCAACGATTTAAATCACCTATACCGCGGAGGCCGCATTTCCAGAACTACTGCAGTAGTAGGAAGCATGCTGAATATTAAACCGGTCCTTCATGTAGACAACGACGGAAAACTCACTGCCATCGGAAAAGTCCGCGGCCGTAAAAAATCCCTTCAGGAGCTGGTAAAGCTTATGGATGAGAAAATCGGCAGCTATCATGACACCTGCCATACCATCTTTATCAGTCATGGCGACTGCGAAGAAGATGCAAATTATGTGGCAGAGAAAGTAAAAGAAAAATACCAGATCAACACGATTATCATGAATCAGGTAGGAGCCACCATCGGCGCTCACTCAGGTCCGGGAACAATGGCGTTGTTCTTTGTGGGAGATGAAAGATAAATTAGCCTTTTGTGAAATGGTTTCATGGTATCATTATCCTGCGGGAAGATAAATGATACTGTGGAACCATTTTTGATATTACAGGAGAATTTTATGAAATTATTAAAAAAAGCATTCGCATTCACATTTATATTTATGCTGAGCGTTTCAGGACTGACAGGATATCAGGTAAACGCCTCAGAGGAGCCAAAACATCTGGATATCCTGTTCACCCATGATCTGCATTCCCATTTGAACAGCTTTCAAACGATTGTAGACGGGACACAGCAGGAGACCGGCGGGTTTGCCCGGCTGAAAACATTGATCAATGAGCACGAGAAAGAGAATACAGATACACTCATATTGGATGGCGGAGACTTCTCCATGGGAACTCTGATACAGACTGTATATGACACTGAGGCCGCCGAACTGCGGATGCTTGGATATCTGGGCTGTGATGTGACAACTCTGGGAAATCATGAATTTGATTACGGCTCCGATGGTCTGGCAGATATGCTGAACGCCGCAGTCAGTTCAGGCGAAAACCTTCCCAGGATGGTTGTGTGTAATGTGGACTGGGATGCAATGAAAAAAGCCGGCCTCAGTGAAGGACAGAAACAGATTTATGAAGCATTTCAGACATATGGAGTAAAAGACTATACGGTAATTCAAAAAGGTGATGTAAAGATTGCAGTACTGGGTGTTTTCGGCAAGGATTCTCTGGATTGCGCTCCTACCTGCGAGCTTCTTTTCAAAGACCCGTCAGAAGCAGCCAGAGAAACAGTAGAGGAAATAAAAAAGAACGAAGATGTAGACATGATCGCCTGTGTATCACACAGCGGAACATGGGAGGACGAAAAAGTATCAGAGGACGAAATCCTTGCAAAGAATGTTCCGGACATTGATCTGATCGTCAGCGGACATACCCACACACAGTTGGCAGAACCAATCCTGCAGGGAGATACCTGCATCGTATCCTGTGGAGAATATGGGAAAAACCTGGGAACACTTTCCATGACTCAGAAAGAGAATGGACGGTGGGAAACGGATACCTATGAGCTTGTTCCGGTTACGGATGAAATCAAAGCAGATGAAGCCACACAGAAGAAAATAGATGAATTGTCAGATACTGTTGACACCAATTATCTTTCCAATTTTGGTTACACCAGAGAGGAAATTCTGGCAGAGAATGACATTGAATTTAACAGCCTCAGTGAGATGGAAACAAAGCATGAGGAGTTAAATCTGGGAGATATCATATCAGATGCTTATGTATATGCAGTAGAGAATACAGGAGACTCTGACGGAGAAAAAGTAGATGTTGCAATCGTACCTGCCGGAACTGTAAGAGATACTTATACAAAAGGCGATATAACAGTGGAGCAGGTATATAATTCCTTCTCACTGGGAACAGGAAAGGACGGACTTGCAGGTTATCCTCTGATCAGTACATATTTAACGGGAAAAGAACTGAAAACAGTGGCAGAGGTAGATGCCTCAATTTCAGATTTTATGACAATAGCCAGATTATATTGCAGTGGAATGAATTTCACCTATAATCCCCACCGCATGATCTTAAATAAAGTAACAGACTGTTATCTGACAGGCAAGGACGGGGAAAGGGAAGAAATACAGGACGATAAATTGTATCATGTTGTCACCGACCTGTACACAGGCCGTATGCTTGGCTCTGTTCTGGACAAATCCTATGGTCTGATATCCATCGTCCCCAAAGATAAAAACGACAATCCCATAGAGAATCTGGAAGATTATGCAGTCATGGATGGAAAAAAAGAACTGAAAGCCTGGGCTGCAATTGCAGAGTATATGCAATCCTTTGAAGACACAGACAAAGACGGAATTGCAAATGTGCCGGAATATTATGATACAACACACGAAAGAAAAGTTGCCGACAACAGCAAAAACATCATAAATCTGATAAAACATCCGAATAAATTTGCAATAGCGATTGTGGGAATCTGTATTGTGGCTGTTGGGGTGATTTTGTTGCTGATCTTCGGAATTGTAAAGATTATCAGAAGAAGGAGATAGCATTTTACTATAAACATTGCATGATCAGTTGCTCTATCAGGAGGGTAAAAGGAGGATATGTGAAAAGCTATTTCTATTTTGGAAAAAAGAAAAAGACCTCATAATATGAAGTCTTTAAAGGCACACACTGTGCAACTGGAAAAACCAGTGAGTAGTGCAAATTCATAGAGAAAATTAGAACAGTAGTTTATCTAAATTAAATGATTTTATAAAAAGAAAGCAGGTGAAATGTAATGAACGTTATATGTTTCCATAACCCAGATGAAGAAAATGGCTATTTAAGTAACTGGTATCTTAGTCATTTCACAGTCAACGGAATAGATTTTTCGTCAATGGAGCAGTTTATGATGTATCAGAAGGCATGTCACTTTCATGATGAAGAAATAGCTAATGACATACTTCATACAGATAATGTTGCTGAGATTAAGAAATTAGGTCGTAAAGTACATAACTATGATGAAAATGTCTGGAATGGTGTAAGGCAGATTATTGTTTATGAGGGATTAAAAGCGAAATTCAGTCAAAACACAGACTTAAAACGACAACTTGTTGATACAGGTGATGCTGTGTTAGCTGAATGCGCAGTAAGAGATCAGATCTGGGGAATAGGTTTATCCATGGGAGATCCAAACAGGTTTGAGCGAAGCAAATGGAGAGGCAACAATCTTCTGGGATATGCTTTAATGTTAGTGAGAGAACAGTTATAAATCCTGATTCTTGAGATGGAAATAGATAAGAAAAACATTTTTTATGAAATCCAGAATAAGAAGGAGTTTTTGAATGAGCAAAAAAATAACGAAAAGAGGAAGGTACATAATGAAAGTATTAATGCTCAACGGCAGCCCGAGAACAAAAGGAAATACATTTATTGCATTAGAAGAAATGAAAAAAGTATTCGAAGTAGAAGGTGTAGAAGCGGAAATTGTACAGGTAGGCAATAAAGATGTAAGAGGATGCATTGCCTGTAGACGTTGTGTGGAACTTGGCAAATGTGTTTTTGATGATGTGGTGAATGAATTGGCACCGAAATTTGAAGAAGCAGATGGAATTGTGGTTGCCAGTCCGGTATATTTTGCTTCAGCGAATGCTACACTGATTGCCACCCTTGACAGACTGTTTTTCAGCACATCTTTTGATAAAACAATGAAAGTGGGCGCAAGCGTGGTCTGTGCAAGACGTGGAGGCTGTTCAGCGACTTTTGATGAGCTGAACAAGTATTTTACCATATCAAACATGCCGATTGCGGCCAGCCAGTACTGGAATTGCATACATGGACGCGAACTGGGAGAAGCTGACAGGGATGAAGAAGGAAAGCAGACCATGCGTGTACTCGCCAGAAATATGACTTTTCTGATGAAGAGTATCGAACTTGGTAAAAAGCAGTTTGGACTTCCGGAAAAGGAAGAACATGCATTCACACATTTTATCAGATAGAGATTCCTGAGTGCTTTTTAAATGAATCGAGTTACCTGCTGCATTTGCGGAGAGCAATAAGCAGTGGGTGGAACAGAGGGAAGGGATAACTATGTATCGTATTTTTATCGTAGAGGATGATGAGATCATCTCAGAAGTACTGAAAAAGAATCTTTCGTCCTGGGGATATGATGTATCCTGTGCGGAGGATTTTTCCAATATTATACAGGAATTTGTACGCAGAGATCCCCAGCTTGTCCTGCTGGATCTGAAGCTGCCTTTTTATAATGGATTTCACTGGTGTGAAGAAATACGCAGAATTTCTCAGGTTCCGGTTATCTTTATTTCTTCGGCGGCAGATAACATGAATATGGTTATGGCGATGAGTCGTGGTGCAGATGATTTTATTGCAAAACCGTTTGATATGGATGTACTGACTGCAAAAATTCAGGCGATTCTGCGCCGCACATATTCCTTTGGAATTCCGGGAAATGTTCTGGAATATAAAGGGATTGTTCTGAGTCCTTCCCGCTGCACACTGACGTGGAATGGAAACGATATTGATCTTACGAAAAATGAGCTTCGCATTCTGGAAATATTGATGGAGCATGCCGGAAAGGTTGTTTCCAGAGATGCGATTATGACGAAACTATGGGAGAGCGACAGCTTTATTGATGATAATACGCTGACTGTGAATATTACCCGCCTGCGCAGGAAACTGGAAAAAGAAGGACTGAAAGAATTTATCATTACCAAAAAAGGCCTTGGATATATGGTATAAGACGACAGTATAAATAAAAGGATTTTTTATGAAACTTTTTCTGGATTATATAAGCAAAATTAAATTCTATATCATTCTGCAGTTGTTTCCTGTAATGCTTGCAGAAATAATTTTCTTTCTTTATCAGCTGCCGATTGAACCGATGGTGTATGCTACTGTTTTCTGGTTAATAACTGGTATTTGTGCGTGTCTGAACGGATTTTACAGATACAGGAAAAAGGTAGAACAGTTGGAATTGATTGCAGCTGCACCGGATATCAATCTTTCACAGATGGATTCTCCTGTCGGTCAGGATGAAAGATTCCAACAGGAAATTATGCAGCAGTTAAATCAGATGCGTATCGATGTGGAGAATGCCAGCCAGAAGGCATCTGAAGACATGACAGATTATTATACGATGTGGGCACATCAGATCAAAACGCCGATTTTTGCACTGCGACTTTTGCTTCAGGAGAGTCCTGAGGAAAATAAAGAGAAACTTTCGGAACTTTTTAAAATTGAGCAGTATGTGGAGATGGTTCTTGGTTATCTAAGGACAGAGGATATGTCTTCGGATCTCAAACTTTCCCGTTGTTCTCTTGACCGGATCATACGTGATCAGATTCATAAATATGCAGGAATTTTTGTCTCAAAGAAACTCACACTTACTTATGAAAGTATTTCGCAGGATGTTCTGACGGATGAAAAATGGCTGGGATTTGTGATCGGACAAATTTTATCCAATGCCCTGAAATATACCCGAACCGGAGGAATCCGAATTTATCTGGAGAAAAAATTATCTCTGGATACAGATGATGTAAGCATTTCGATAGGAAATGATGACTGCAATAAAGTAGAAAACCTTACACTGGTCATTGAAGATACCGGAATTGGTATTCGTGCAGAAGATATTCCGCGAATCTTCGAAAAAGGCTACACCGGAGTAAACGGACGGGATGATAACCGCGCAACAGGTATCGGACTGTATCTCAGCAACAAGATTATGCGCAAACTGGGACATCGTCTTTATATAACTTCTATGGAAGGAAAAGGAACGAAAGTATTTCTTGAATTTTCAGTTGAAGATTTGAATATGTATTAGAGTTTTTTTACACGTTTTAGGATAATAAGCGGGAATCCTCGGCAATTCAATTACCGAGCCTGCAAATAAAAAGTCAATAGCAAATTGATGATTTCAGGCAAAAATTTTTGC
>NZ_JAJCGT010000047.1:0-21464 GCF_020553185.1 Blautia sp. MSK18_10
TTTTGGCATATTCATGCCAAAACACCTCGCGGGATAGTGATGTGTGAACAGTAACCTGATATCTCATTATAACAGAAACAGGAGATGAATGCATCATCTCCTGTCTGTCAGTTTCTTATATTTAATTCTGTGAATTACAGGTTCTCCTGCATGAATTTGCTTACTGCTTCGTATGCTGCTTCTTCATCAGCGCCTTCAATTGTGAATGTTACTTCATGACCTTTCTTAACGCCAAGCCCCATCAGTGCAAGAAGTTTTCTGCAGTCTACTTTTTTACCTTCTTTTTCGATGGAGATAGTGGATTCAAAACCTTTTACCAGTTTTACAAGTTCTCCTGCCGGACGTGCGTGGATTCCTTCGTTGTCTGTAACCACATACTTAAATTCTTTCATTTTGATATCCTCCATGTTCTTTATTTTAATTTTTTGTTATTGCTTTTCTTATTTCGGTGCTTATGCTGCTTTCTTCTTTAAGAGGCCAAGCAGAACTGCAGAAATTACTGTTCCCGCAACCAGTGCGACCAGGTACATAACTGCGTTTCCAACCACTGGGAATACGAAAATTCCACCGTGTGGTGCCATCAGTGTACAGTCGAATGCCATGGAAATCGCTCCTGCCACCGCAGATCCTACGATACAGGATGGAAGTACACGAAGGGGGTCAGATGCTGCGAACGGAATCGCACCTTCTGTAATAAATGCAAGACCCATGATAAAGTTGGTAGGACCTGCATCTCTCTCTTCTTTTGTGAACTTATCCTTAAACAGCAGTGTTGCCAGTGCAATTGCACAGGGAGGTGTCATACCGCCGATCATAACTGCTGCCATAATATCATAGTTACCTGCTGCAATTGCAGCTGTTCCGAATACATATGCTGCTTTGTTGAACGGACCACCCATATCAATAGCCATCATTCCGCCAAGCACAATGCCAAGTATTACTTTACTAGAACTTCCCATTCCTGTCAAGGCATTATTCAGACCTGTGTTGATACCGCCCATAACCGGCGTTACTGTTCACTCCGTTCACAGTAACGTAGCCAAAATTCATTCCAGATTGCCTGCGGCAATGGAATTTTGGCTTGTATGTCTCGGGATTTTGGCATATTCATGCCAAAACACCTCGCGGGACAGTGGCGTGTGAACAATAACTAACCGGCTCTACAATAAATGTCATCAGGAGTCCCATAATATAATAAGGATTCCAACTACAGGATAGATTAAAACAGGGGCAATCTTTTCCAGAGTTTCTGACTTTGTTTTCGGAGCAGCTGTTAACGATACGCTTCGTCTGTCAAGCAGGTCTGTTATTCTCATCTCTTCTTCCCCCTTTATTATTTTTCGGTTATCTGACGATAAACCGCTTCTATTTCTTCCTTTGTTGCAAGATTTTCAGAAAATGCACTTGCACTTCCTGCTGCAATTCCCATGTGGAATGCATGTTCGTAATCCTTCTTCTCCATCCAGCCTGCAACGAATCCTGCTACCATGGAATCTCCTGCACCCACACCATTTACCAGCCTGCCTTTTGGTGCAGGTTCTTCAAATACCTGTCCATCCTCTGCTACCAGAACTGCACCTTCGCCGGCCATGGAGATCAGCACATTTCTTGCACCTTTTTCCTGAAGTTTCTTTCCATAAGAAATTACATCTTTTCTTGTTTTTAATTCTACACCGAAGATCTCGCCCAGTTCATGATTATTTGGTTTTACAAGGAATGGATGATATTTCAGGACATTGACCAGAAGATCCTTTGTGGCATCAACTACGATCATCACACCTTTTCCATTCAGCCTTGCCATGATCTGTTCATACATGTCATCCGGCATAGAAGATGGAATGCTGCCTGCCAGAAAAAGTACATCGCCTTCTCCAAGTTCTTCCAGTTTCTTCATCAGTTCCTCTACTTTATCCTTGCTGATCACCGGTCCTGCACCATTGATCTCGGTTCCGTCAATAGATTTCAGTTTCAGATTGATCCTTGAAACCCCTTCACTAATTTGAATGAACTCAGATTTTACTCCCATCTCATGTAATCTACGGATAATTTCTTTCCCCACAAACCCTGCGGTAAATCCAAGTGCAGTGTTCTCAATCCCAAGATTCATAAGGACTGTGGAAACATTAATTCCCTTTCCCCCCGGAAGCATCAGCTCTGAACTTGTTCTGTTTGTCAGCCCCAGTTTAAAATCATCTACCGAAACGATGTAGTCCAGAGATGGATTAAAAGTCACTGTGTAAATCATCTCTTCTTTCCCTCCCGTTTTATATTGGTATCCTTTCGGAGTCTTTATTTCACTTGCACCAAAAGATTCCAAAAGTACATATTGTCATGTCTTTTCTGCATGTTCATGACTGTTTTTTGTTTACGTTCTTAGTATACTGTCATATTTGTTCAAAGTCAATCAAACTGATTCATAAAAATAATGACTGATTTTGATTTACTTTGCGCAAAAAAATCATAGTCAGTCAAATGTAAGCAAGAAAATCCTCTGATCAGGATTGCTATAAATTCCATAATCAGAGGATTTACTGTTTTCTGTTATTTTATTACTTTTGATTCCTTACATTTTATGCTTTTCTGCTACAAAGAACGCTTTTGTTTCTTTTACGATCACTCCACTTAATGCGAACAATGCGATCATATTCGGAATCGCCATCAGTCCGTTGAAGATATCTGCGATCGTCCATACAGCACTTACTGTCATGTACGGTCCGATAAATACTGCTAGAATGTAAAGCCAGCGGTATGTAAGGATTGTTTTCTTATGTCCGTTTGTCAGATATTCCAGACATCTTTCACTGTAATAATCCCATCCAAGAATTGTAGTAAATGCAAAGAATACCAGACAGATCATTAATACAAATGCAGAAATCTGTCCAGGGATCGGAAGTCCATGCTGGAATGCATAGGTTGTTACCTGAACACCTTCCAGACCTTCTACCTGCCATGCACCTGTCAGTACGATGGAAAGACCTGTCATTGTACAGATCACGATCGTATCAATAAATGTACCAGTCATGCTTACAAGACCCTGACGTACAGGCTCTTTTGTCTGAGCTGCTGCCGCTGCGATAGGTGCGCTACCAAGACCTGCTTCATTTGAAAAAATACCACGAGCCACACCTTTCTGCATGGATACGATCATTGTTCCTACCACACCGCCTGTCACTGCTGACGGATTAAAGGCTCCCTTCACAACTGTTACGATAGCTGCCGGGATCTCTGTAACGTTTAAAAGAATCAGCGCTACACTGAAGATCAGATAGATTACCGCCATAAACGGTACAATAATCTGGCTGACTGTTGCAATTCGTTTCAGACCACCGATGAGGATTGCTGCAACACAGGCTGCAAGAATCAGGGAAGAAATTACAACTGCCCAGGAATACTCTCCAAGGAACGGAATATTTACGCAGTTTGATTTGTTCGGATCAAAGAAGTTCTGAACTGCACTGGAAATACCATTTACCTGGCTGAATGTACCGATTCCGAAAAGACCTACACATACACCAAAGAATGCAAAGATCTTTGCAAGCCATTTCCATTTTGTTCCCATACCTTTCTCAATATAATAGAAAGGACCGCCAAGGCTGTGACCGTCTTCTGCTACCACACGGTATTTCACTGCAAGAAGACCTTCGGAAAATTTTGTTGCCATTCCGAAGAATGCTGCAAGAATCATCCAGAATAAAGCTCCGGGACCTCCGGCACAGACAGCAGTTGCAACACCGACGATATTACCGGTTCCGATTGTGGCGCTCAGTGCTGTACATAAAGCTGCAAAGCTGGAAATCTCACCATCGCCTTCTTCTTCGTTCTTAAACATCCATTTCAATGCAAGAGGGAGTCTTCGCATCTGAAGAAGTCCAAGTCTGGCAGTTAACAGGATACCACCTGCCATGATCAGGACCATAAGGGGCACGCCCCAGACCAGATTGTCTACTGTTGTCAAAAAAGAATTGATCGCTTCCCACATAATAATAAATCTCCTTTTTCTTTTAAAAAGTGTAATATATTGTACAGCTGGGAAACAAAGTAATAACAGACCGTTTCAAAAATCAGAAGTTCAGAAAATACTGTTCATATAGTTCATATGAATCAGCGGGGATGATAAAGCATCCTCTGTCCTTTTGCCTGAGAGATTCAAGACACGAATCAGATAACCATTTGTGGGTAGCTATTGATAATTCGTGTTATTTGCACCTTCGGCCCCCGATCTAACGGGTGTCTCCAGAGAAACGATCCATTTGCAGTTCTTCCCTGCATCCAGGGAACCTGAGAGTTTTACTCCTTCGGCGGGTATAGCCTTTTGTGTGGCTTCCTCTTTCCTGCAAACTTCACCTCGTTAATTTGCTGTTACTGTGGTATACTATAGCTCTTAAATTTGAACTCGTCAATAGAAAATTAAACTTTTATAAAAAAAGTATAAAAATTGTTACTGTTCACTGGTAATATCCAGCAAGGTATTTTTTGTGAGCGAAGGTCACAGAAAACCCGAGACATACCGCGCGAATTTATGCGATTAGCATAAATTAAGTTTGCGAAGCAAACGATACTCCTTGGGCATTGCACAAGGAGGTTCATATTTCCTGCATCGCGAAGCGTGTTGCTGAGAACGGAGTGAACAGTAACTAAAAATTTACACATCAGCCATATCAGCCGCAAACAGTGCTGCGCCAAGTGCACCGCAAAGCTGAGCCTTGTCACTGATCACCAGCTTTGTTCCAAGCTTCTCTTCCAGTGTCTTTACCAGGCCCTTATTCTTAGAAACACCACCGGTCATCATATATTTCTCCTCACCGCCCACACGTCTGGTAAGGGCGGCAGTCTTTACGGCAACCGCCTTATTCAGGCCATGGACAATATCATCTGTTGCCTTATTCTGGGCGATCAGTGATACAACTTCTGATTCTGCAAATACTGTACACATACTGGAAATTGTAATATCTTCTTTGAATTCCAGCCCACATTCGCTCATCTGATCCAGATTCATTTCCATGGTACGTGCCATCATTTCCAGAAATCGTCCGGTTCCTGCCGCACATTTGTCATTCATAACAAAGTTTGCAACTGCACCGTTCTCATCCAGTCGGATCACCTTGCTGTCCTGTCCGCCAATATCAATAACAGTACGGACTTCCGGATTCAGGAAATGCGCACCCCTTGCATGACAGGTGATCTCTGTGATACTCTTATCACCATTTTTAATAGCTGTACGTCCGTATCCGGTAGTAACCAGCGCATCAATATCTTCTCTCTGCAATCCGGCCTCCTTCAATGCTTCTGCAAGGGCACGGTCTGCTCCGATAGCAGCTCCTGCTCCTGTAGGCAGGATAATGCTGGTCACAATCTCATGATCTTTATTTAAAATCACCACATCTGTACTGGTGGAACCACTGTCAATCCCTGCGAAATAACCTTTTCCCATTTTTCTCTCTCCTTTTGTGTCTCCATCTATGGTCTGCTCCAGTGTTTCAGGCTGAATGCTCTCTGCAAAAGCTTCCAGTCTGGTAAGAAGCTGACCGCTGCTCTGAATAGTATAATCTGATTCAATTTTTAAAAGAGGTACATCTGTATGGTTCTTGATCTCAGCATATTCGAAGCTGTAAAAATCACAAAACTTCACTGTATGATAAATAATCCCCGCAACAGACGGATCATTATAAAGCTTCTTACGACCTGTCGGGTCCATCATACGCATACATGGAATCTGCCCCAGAATCTCACCTGCATACCAGTCCATCAGCTCATCAAAAGAAGCACCCTCCGGTGGAAGTATATTTCCCACAGAACGGTTATGCACGCAGGTATCATTCTCTACAGGAAGAGGCATAGCTTTGCTGGTCATTTCAAATAATTCCTGCCCCATTCTGGCGCCAAGCACTGCAATATGGGACTTTATGATTTTCTCCTGTGCATGGAAAGCAGCCCGGAATTTTCCGGCATCAAACTCTGTGCCTTTGTACTGTGCATAAGCCCTCGCCAGCCCTTTTAACTGTACAGCCATACGCTCTCTGCTACAGGCACTGTCACAGTGAAGCACATCCAAAATATAGAGAAAATCCAGCTTGCCGCTTTCAAGCAGAATGTCATAGACACTCCGGATAGTATCACAGCAGCTCACCAGGACAAGTTCCTTGATTTTCCCCTCCATGACTCCTTCCAGAAGTGTTTTTCCAAAACCGCAGATATTGGGATGTGAAACCTGATCGGCCAGGTCAAATCCCTCCGGCATATGATTAAAGTTCTCACATTCCCCGCCAAGAGATTCCAGAAGTTCAATTGGGGTATATTTACAGACATAGTAAGTTTTATTCATTCTCAGCACCTCCCAGCATTTCCAGAAAAGCTCCCAGCCTGGTGGAAGTCTGTCCTTCTCCTCCATGGCTTCGATCACACCCGTCACCGTCCAGGATCAAAAGGGGCAGACCGGCTTCCTCGAACTTCTTCTTTGCAAGCTGTGCCGCACCAAGCGTATGTTTACATCCCCAATGTCCAAACCACACAGCACCGTCTGCTCCTGCCTGTTTCGCATGGCGGATACCGGCTTCAATCCTTCTAAGGGCACTTCCGTTCAGTGAATGATATACCATTCTTTCTGCCATTGCTTCAAAGGGGTTCTCAGGATCAAAATCCGGCTCACAGGTTTCTGCAAGTTCACATCCTACGATCTGGGCTTTCTCACTGAAGCAAAGCTCCTGGCGCACTGCATCCGACCAGAATGGAATGGTATGCATCCAGTAAATGTGCTTCCCTTTCGCTGCCGGTGCTTTCTTAATATCTTCAAGAAGCATCTGTGTATACTTCTCTTCTTCTGCTGTTCCCAGAAGGATATTGTTTGTCATTCCTGCATACAAGGGTGTGACCAGATCAGAGGGCACATATCTGTCTGCACGCATCTGCTGATATTTTTTGTAATTCTCCAGAGTCCGCTTACTGCAGGCAAGACGTTCCTTTAATCTGTCCTCAGAGATTGTTTTTCCTGTATTTTTTTCCAGAAATATTTTTAAATCCTTTAACTGATCTGCCACATACTGTACATTCTCTGTGGTCTGATTCCATGGTACATCAATGGCAAATACAGGTACCTGGTAAAAATCTGCCAGGGTACGGAAGGTGAGCAGGTTAGCATCGCAGGTCAGGTTGGTATAAACAATACATTTAGGCTTTGGCAGAAGTCCTTTCTGCGCTGCACCAAGAAATGTCTTGTGATAACTGCACAGTGTCTCTGCAATTCCCTGATTCTCTGCCTGCTGCAGAAACGCCCTCTCTGCTTTGCTTGCAGAAAGATAGCAGGAAAATCCCTCTACATTATAGGGATGTAATCCCACCTCCTGCATCATTTCGCAGGGTGTAAAAATACTTACAATAACAGAATCTTCCGGTTTCTGAATGGGCCGCAGCATGGTATCCATCATCAGATTTGCAAGATGCCTGTCTGCAGGCATCAGTCTCTTGTCCTGCATATAACGGAACTTCAGATTCTGCGCCTCCCAGCCGGTTTTTAACAGCCGGCGGGCTGACTGAGGCTTTTTATCCGTCAGATTTTCCACATAATGACCAAATGTCTCAATAATCTCCATAGTCTGTCTCTTCCTCATTATGGTAATAATAATTTATCAATTGTCAGTGCACAAATAGTGCCACGGAATATTTTAATAATATCTTTTTTTGAAGTCAAGCTGAATTTTCTCCAAAGTTCACCTGTTTTTGCACATTCTTCTTGACAAAAAAGTCTTAAATGATACACTTTTGAATGTATTATTTTTCAAAAAAGGGAAGGAATAATATAGGAAAGATTTTTACGAAAGGAAGGAATTTTTAAAATGCGTTCATTGACGGTTTATTTAAAAAACTACAAAAAAGAAAGCATCCTTGCACCATTTTTTAAATTTCTGGAGGTTGTATTTGACCTGATCGTACCTATCGTCATTGCACAGATCATAGATGTAGGTATTGCAAACCACGACAACAGATACATTGTCCAGAGATTTTCTATTCTTATACTAATGGCGGCTCTTGGTCTTGCCAGTACCATCACAGCTCAGTTCTTTGCCGCTAAAGCCAGCGTGGGCTTTGCCACAGAATTAAGACAGGCAGTTTATGACCATGTACAGCATCTGTCCTATACAGAGTTGGATACACTGGGAACAGATACTCTTATCACAAGACTCACCGATGATGTCAATCAGATTCAGAACGGATTAAATATGGGACTTCGTCTTCTTCTTCGAAGTCCGTTTATCGTACTTGGTTCCATGGTCATGGCATTTACCATTGACTTTAAATGTGCCCTGGTTTTTGCTGTTGCGATCCCGTTTCTATTTCTGGTTGTCTTTGTCATTATGTTTCTCAGTATTCCTCTGTTTAAAAAGGTACAGGGAAAACTGGACACAGTAACCGGACTGACCAGAGAAAACCTTACAGGCGTCCGCGTTATCCGTGCATTCTGCCGCGAAAAAGAGGCAGTTGCAGAATTTGATACCCGCAATCAGGAGCTGACAAAGTTAAATCTCTTTGTAGGAAAGCTTTCCGCTTTGTTAAATCCGGTCACTTACGTACTGATCAATATTGCTACTGTTATTCTGATCCAGAAAGCAGGAGTAGAAGTAAATCTTGGCGGTATGCAGCAGGGACAGGTTGTTGCCCTTTATAACTATATGGCTCAGATGATCGTGGAACTGATCAAGCTTGCCTCCCTGATCATCACCCTGAACAAATCTGCAGCCTGCGCAGGACGTGTGGCAGATATCCTGAAAGTAAAATCTACTATGGATTACCCCTCTTCCTCCACATATTCTGCTCAGATATCGAAGGACCTTGCAACAGCAACTGCTGATGCATCACTTTCTGAAAATGCCATCGTATTCAATGACGTAACCTTTGAGTACAGCAAAGCCGGTGCCCCCAGTCTTTCCCATATCAGTTTTTCTGTAAAAAAGGGACAGACCGTAGGTATTATCGGTGGTACAGGAAGCGGAAAAACCACTCTGGTAAATCTGATCTCCAGATTCTATGATGCCAGCAAAGGAACTGTTCTGCTGGATGGTCAGAATATTGAAAATTACACCAGAAGTGATCTCCGCTCCAGAATCGGCGTTGTTCCGCAGAAGGCAGCTCTTTTCAAAGGCTCTATCCGGGACAATCTGAAATGGGGCCGGGAAGATGCCTCTGACAAGGATCTGTGGCAGGCACTTACCACAGCACAGGGAAAAGAGGTAGTAGAGGGTAAACCGGGACAGCTTGATTTTATGCTGGAACAGAACGGTAAAAACCTTTCCGGCGGCCAGAAACAAAGACTTACCATTGCCCGTGCCCTGGTAAAAAAACCTGAAATCCTGATCCTGGATGACAGTGCCAGTGCCCTGGACTTTGCCACTGATGCAGCACTGCGTAAGTCTCTCAACAGACTTGACTGGAAAGTAACTACATTTCTGGTATCCCAGCGTTCCTCCAGCATTCAGCAGGCAGACCTGATCCTTGTCCTTGATAACGGTACTCTGGCAGGTAAGGGTACTCATGCTGAACTGCTGCGTACCTGTGATACTTACCGGGAAATCTACTTCTCTCAGTTTCCGGAAGAAAGAGCCAGATACTCCTCTGTATCTGCAGGTAATATAATGAAGGAGGTGACTGTATGAGCAGATCAACAATAAAAGATCCTGCTAAAAGCAAAAGCAGCGAAACTTTTTTTAAAGTACTGCGTTTCATCGGAAGATACCGTTTTCTGCTGATCCTCAGTATCATACTGGCAGCAGTTTCCGTTATCCTTCAGCTGTATGTCCCAATCCTATTCGGAAATGCCATTGATCAGGTCATTGCCCAACATCAGGTAAACTTCGAAATGATGTGGTATTACCTGTCACGTATCCTTGTAATGGTCATCCTCTCTTCTGCTGCCACGTGGCTTATGAATGTGATCAATAACCGCATGACCTACCAGACAGTAAAGGATATCCGTGCCAAAGCCATCCGACACATTCAGGTACTTCCCCTCTCTTACCTTGACGGACACAGTACCGGAGATATCATCAGCCGTATTATCGCAGATACAGATATTCTATCCGATGGTATGCTGCTTGGATTTACCCAGCTTTTTTCCGGAATCGTAACGATCATCGGAACACTGATCTTCATGTTCTCCAAAAACTTCTGGATTACATTGATGGTCATTGTCCTGACCCCCGTAAGCTTTTTGGTGGCCAAATTTATTTCTTCCCATACCTTCCAGATGTTCCGGAAGCAAAGCGATGCCAGAGGACGTCAGACTGCTCTCATCGAAGAGATGATTGGAAACCAGAAGGTTGTTCAGGCTTTTGGATATGAGGAAAAATCTTCTGAACGCTTTGCAAAGGTTAACGAAGAATTACAGGAATGCAGTCTGAAGGCTGTTTTTTACAGCAGCCTGACAAACCCTTCCACCCGTTTTGTCAATAATATTATTTATGCCTGTGTTGCACTGGTGGGTGCATTCATTATCCCTGGAGGCAGACTGACAGTCGGAGGACTTTCCGTACTTCTCTCCTATGCCAACCAGTATATGAAACCATTCAATGATATCAGTTCCGTTGTTACAGAACTTCAGAATGCTCTTGCCTGTGCAGGCAGAATCTTCGATCTGCTGGAGGAGGAACCGGAAGTTGCAGAGGCTTCTGAGACACTGAAAGATGTAAAGGGTGAAGTAGATATTAAGAATGTGTGCTTCCATTATGATGAATCAAAGAAACTGATTGAGGACTTTAATCTCCATGTAAAACCAGGTATGCGCGTTGCCATTGTAGGACCTACCGGATGCGGTAAGTCAACCTTTATCAACCTTCTGATGAGATTCTATGATGTAAATTCCGGATCTATTTCCGTTGACGGCAAACCGATCAGAGACATTACCCGCCATTCTCTCAGAAGCAGCTATGGTATGGTGCTTCAGGAAACATGGATCAAAAACGGAACTGTCCGCGACAATATCTCGATTGGAAAACCGGAAGCTACAGATACTGAAATCATCGAAGCAGCCAAGCTTACCCACAGCTGGGAATTTATCCGGAGACTTCCTAAAGGACTGGACACCATGCTCAACGAAGACAGCTTAAGCCAGGGACAGAAACAGCTGCTGTGTATCACACGAGTTATGCTCTGTCTGCCTCCGATGCTGATCCTGGATGAAGCCACTTCCAGTATTGATACACGAACAGAATTACAAATTCAGGAAGCGTTTGAACGAATGATGGAGGGAAGAACAAGCTTTATCGTAGCTCACAGGCTTTCAACCATCCGAAATGCAGATCTGATTCTTGTTATGAAAGACGGAAGTATCATTGAGCAGGGTACTCATGATGAGCTGATTGCAAAAGGTGGATTTTACCATACTTTATATAACAGCCAGTTTGCAAAAGTTTCTGAATAAAACAAACCAGATAATAAATCAAAAAGGAACAGCTGTCCATCACGGCTGTTCCTCTTTTTGATTTTGTAAAATGTTTTTTTATTTTTATCAGATTGCCCGGGTAGCATCTTTCAGCCATTCTTTTTCTTCTTCGTTCAAATACGGAGAAATCTTCTCATATACCTGTGAATGGTAATCATTGAGAAGGTTACGTTCCCGGACACTCATCAGTTCCGGCACCACTCCATCCAGATCAAAAGGTACCATAGTCAGAAATTCAAAGCACATAAACTGACCATACTCTGTTTTTTCAGCTTTTTTGCAGACCATCAAATTTTCATGACGGATTCCAAATCCATCCTCTCTGTAATATCCCGGCTCATCAGAGGTGATCATTCCCTCCTCCAGCACTGCATTTCCACCCGGAACAATTTTCCATCGGAAGCTATTGGGTCCTTCATGGACATTCAGAAGATATCCTACTCCATGACCGGTTCCATGTTTAAAATCCTCTCCCATTTCCCACAGCGGCTGTCTCGCCAGAATATCCAGATTTACACCGGTACAGCCATGAAGAAATCTGGCAGCTCCCAGATTCAGAGTTCCCCGCAAAACTGCTGTGAAGTACTTTTTCTCTTCCTCAGTAGTCGGTCCCATGACAACAGTACGGGTAATATCAGTGGTTCCCTCTTTATAATGTCCTCCTGTATCTGCCAGAAGAAAGCCGGATGGTTCCAGAGGAATATCCGTTTCGGGTGTTGCAAAATAATGTACAATAGCAGCATGCTTTCCATAGGCAATAATCGGATCAAAACTGTTATCTATGAAATCCTCCTGTTCCGAACGGAATTCATACAGCTTTTCTGCTGCACTTAATTCTGTGATCGGAATCCTTCCAACATTCTTCTTTAACCAGTATATGAACTTTGTAACTGCAACTCCGTCTCTGATATGCGCAATGCGTTCATTTTCCACCTCAACAGGATTCTTCGTTGCCTTGGGAAGAAGTGTAAGATTTTCTTCATCCAGAATCCGGGTGTCTGCCGGAATATTGCTAACCAGACGACTGTTGACTTTCTTTTTGCAGAGAAGAACTTTTTTGTCCTTTTTAAATGTTTTCACATACTCATAGATACTGTCATAGGGAAAAAGGGTCACACCATCTTTTTCCAGCGCTTCCAGTACGTCTGTCTGAAAGGCTTTCTCATTTGCAAAAAGTCTGATCTCTGTTTTTGTCATTACAAGATAAGAAAGAACCACCGGACAACAGTGGATATCTCCCCCACGTATATTTAACAGCCAGGCAATATCATCCAGAGAAGTCAGTACAAATAAATCTGCACCCTTCTTCTCCATTGCTTTGCGGATTCTTGCGCATTTATCAGCTCTGGATTCTCCTGCCCATTTTATATCCAGCTCTGTAACCGGTTCACAGGAAAGTACCGGACGGTTTTCCCATATATCGCCTGCCAGATCGTGATCAACACTGAGAGACACACCGTTTTCATCCAGCATTTTCTCCAATTCTGCTGCCTCTTTTGCACTGACAGTACGTCCGTCAAATCCCAGACACCTTCCCTGTGTCAGATTTTTTTTCAGAAATTCATGAACTGTGGGAACTTCCGGTTCACCCATTTTAAATAAAGTAATTCCTGTTCCCTCCAGCTGAGCTGCAGCCTGGATAAAATAACGTCCATCCGTCCATAATCCTGCCATATCCTGCATGATCACCGCAGTGCCTGCAGAACCGGTAAATCCTGTGATATATTTTCTGCATTTGAAATATTCACCTACATATTCCGAACCATGGAAATCATCTGTAGGGATCAGATATGCATCAATTCCTGTCTCTTTCATGCGTGCACGAAGTGCTGTTATTCTCTCTTTTACTGTCATTCGTTTTTACCCCTAAGGCTGCTATCTGCAGTCGTTTTGTCATTTTCTCCAAGTGTTTCGTTCATACTTCCCATACGATATCCCAGAATATCCATGGTCACATAAGTGAATCCATACTCCTTAAATTTCTTTGCAATATCCTCTCGGACATTTTTTTCCAGAAGTTTCGGAAATTCCTCCGGCATGATCTCAATTCTTGCAAGTGAACCGTGAATACGGACACGTACCTGATGGAATCCATAGTCAAGTAACAGCTGCTCTGCTTTCTCAACCATTCCAAGCTTTTCCTCACTGATGGTCTCTCCATAGACAAACCTGGAGGACAGACAGGCAAATGACTGTTTGTCCCAAGTCGGAAGCCCCAGTTCCTTTGAGTATTCTCTGATCTCCGCTTTCGTCAGCTTCGCCTCACGTAGCGGGCTCTTAACTCCAAGTTCTTTTACGGCGATCAGACCTGGTCTGTAATCGCCGTTATCATCCATATTTGATCCCTCTGCAATATATTCAATCCCATTCTTTTTTGCAATATCGCCAATCTTCTCAAACAGTTCTTTTTTACATAAATAACATCTGTTCGGAGGATTCTTTGAAAATCCTTCAATCTCCAATTCCTCAGACTGGCAGATCACATGCTGAATCCCCTCTTTCTCGCAGAATGCCTTCGCTTCATTCAGCTCTCTTTTCGGGAAAGAACAGGATTGAGCCGTAATCGCAATCGCCTTATCACCCAGCACATCATGAGCTACTTTTAATAAGAATGTAGAATCCACTCCACTTGAGAAAGCAACTGCTACACTGCCAAGTCCCTTCAGATATTCTTTTAAATGTTCTAGTTTATTTTCCATATCAGTCTGCCTCTTGTCCGTTTTTTATTGTACCTGTAGCACTCCTCGTAAATAATGTATATTGATCTGGCTCAACAGAGCGTGAAAGTTGAACTTTCTCAAATGTATTATTTAACAGGGTGCTATAGCTTCATTATAATATAGGCAATGACTGTTCAGCAACTTATTTTTCGCATTGCGAAATGTGTTACTGAAAATAGAACGAACAATATTGATTTATGTTTCTTGTATCTTTTCTAACGCTTCCCCGACTTCTGTTACTTCTTTAAATAGTTTCTAAAGTAACAGCCTCTCTTAACTTCTTTATTTACAGTTTGTCTACTTCTTTTTCTGAAGCAGTTCTCCGTTTGTTTCTTCCCCATTCATACATGACATAATAATTAACCACTACCCCATATTATAAATAACACCCAGAGATACTTATTTCAGACTGATAATCAGATTTTTATTGAATTTATTAATCTATATGTTATGACAACATATCTTTCAGACATGTACTCCGGTAGTCACTCGGTGATATTTTATATCTTTCTTTAAATACTCGGTTAAATGTTCTCTGACTTTCAAATCCACTATCCAGACAAATGTTTGTAATAGAATCACTCGTATTTTCCAAACGATGGCATGCATAGTTCAGCCTTGCATCGTTAAGATATTGATTAAAGTTTCTATGGAATGTCTTGGAAAAGAGTCTGGATAAAACATATTTGCTCACGCCCAGGTCTTTTGCCATCTCTTCCAACGAAAACTTCTTCTTGAAATTTGCTGATATATAGGAAACTGTCTGGTAAATAAGATCGTTGCTCCCCACACTGCTCTTTTCTACCAAATTTAATTTTCCTATGCAGCGTGCCAACACAATTTGAAGATATGCCTGTGCAACAGTAATATCCGACTGTTCTGTCTCTAAAATTGCATTTATAACTCTATATACCTCCGGTTCAACCTTTTCCGCTTTGATGATTGGGTATTCAGGAGCCATGGATTGCATGATATCTGCAAATTTGGCTATCGTAAATGGCGATGCAATCAGATAAGTCGCTTTATTTACACCGGGTGTCAGTACCTGATAGTGATGAATAACATCTGGAAATACAAAGCCTATATCTCCTTTTTCCATATGGTATAGTTCCTGTCCGACACCAAATTCTAATGCTCCACTTGTTACACAAACGATCTCCAGTGCATTATGAAGATGTGGTTCAATATGTTTTGACTTCCTATTTATTGCTATGATCTCCTCTTTTGTGTCAACATATTTTAACTGCATGAAATACTCCCCTTTGCAACATTTGTCTATATCTTCTTTCGATTTGGCAAGCAATCCTTTTACACCTATCTTATAATCAACTTGTAAATAAGGAAAGGAGGAATTGCAAATGAGCAACCTAAAAAAATATCTGAATGACCTTTTAGTATTCTACACTGAATATTTTGAGCATCCTTACCATGTATAAATACTAAAAGGACTATTTTGTGAAAACTGAATATTTTCTTAAGGCCATTTCACAAAAATGAAGTGGTCCTTTTTTATTTTCAAAATACAGTTCAATCACTTTATATATAGAAAAAAGCACTGTCTCATCAATGACCAGACAACGCTTTCTCCTGTCAATTCTAATTTATGTCCGATGCATCTGTTACTTCATCTGCAGCAATTTCTTTTTCTGCTTTCAGTTTTTTATTTGCATCTTCTACATTCATTCTTGAAAGTACAAACATAATCAATACATCAAAGATTAACGGAAGCCAAAGATACATAAACTGCATCATATCAAGTGCAGACTGCGGCTGAGTTACATTTGTTCCGACATATCCACTGAACTCAAGCATCCATCCAACAACAGCGGTTCCAATACCTCCACCAATTTTTACGCCAAGAGAAGTACAAGAGTACATCGTTCCGTCAATTCTCTTTCCCTGTGTAAGATAAGTGTATTCAGAGCAGGATGCGATAACTGCATTCATATCTCCCTGCCATGGTCCCTGACCTAGGGCTGCAAGAGCTGTAAACGCCATCATCAGCGGAACACTGCCCATATATCCAGCAATAACAACAAGTGCTCTACCAATGACTGCTAAAACATAACCTCTTAAGTTCAGTTTGTACATACCTTTCCACTTACCAACTAAGGTTGGTGTAAAAATTAAGGCAATGATCAGTGGAATATTAACTGCCCATGCAAATTGTCCAAACAAATTCTTATTTTTCAGTACCCATGTCATGTAATAAATGCCAGCTCCAATCATGGCACCATATAACTGCTGTAAAATATATGTTCCACAAATCATCATGTAATATTTGTTTTTAACAAGAAGCTTGAATGCCTGTACCATTCCGTACTTTTCATTATCATCCTTTACTTCTCCTTCGTTAAGTTCTTCCTCAGGAAGTTCCTTAACAGAAAGTGCTGAAATCGTATTTATGACAAGACCAATGATTGCATAGATAATAGCAACCGTTCTCCATGCCGCAGCATCTCCACCACATTTATCTACAAATCCAACTGTAATCGCCTGAATCAGAAGACTTGTTGAAAATGCAAAAATAAAACGGTAAGATCCCATCTGCACACGCTCTTTGCTGTTCTTTGTAATCAGTGACGTAAGTGCTGAGTAAGCAATATTGTTTGCTGTATAAAACACACCATTTAACAGTGTATAAGAGATAAAGAACCATGCGTATTTAGCCGTTGTTCCAAAGCTGACTGGTATTGCAAAGCAGCAGACCAGCGTAATGGCACAACCAATGTATCCGTATAGCATCCATGGCTTCGCTTTTCCCATTTTACTGTGTGTTTTGTCAATCATTGATCCAAAAAATATATCCGTAAAACCATCAAATAGTTTTGATACGGCAATCAGGGTACCTACGACACCTGCAGCAAGTCCTACTGAGTCCGTCAGATAGACCATCATGAAAGATGTCAGGAAGGCATAGACTACATTACCTGCAATATCACCTGATCCATATCCAATTTTGTTATACCATTTCAAATACTTTTTTTCTTCCATCGAATTTCTTTGCTCCTCATCTTCATCGCACTTAGAATCTCAATATGTCTAACCGTATGATGTCTAATTATATTTTTTTCTCTGTTTTTGTCTGATTGCTCTGTATATCCGGACTTTACATTGCAATCAGACTATCCTTCTTTGTTTACGAGTTACATGAAACTTTATTATCCCTTTACATACGGTATCAGCGTAAACTGGAACCGGAATAATACATCATCAAATCGGTACTGATCCAATACAACTGGACCACAACTATTAGAACCAATGCCATTTAATGCGTAGTCAACGCAAAATACTACACTATCTGATTCTGTCAGTTCATAATTATGCGTTTTCTTCTCAAGTTCTTCCTGCGTATAATAAGAAGCATTGAATGAGAAGGCATTTTCCGCAGATACCACAATTCCATATCGGCTGTTGTTAAGCTCTACATATTCACAATCATAATGGCTTCCATTTTCCTGTGGGCGAATATAATCCTCATGCAAATCATCTACATTTGCATGATACAAACCGTGGCTCGCAGCCTGATGTTTGTCACAATAGCTTTCCTGTGGTCCCATTCCAAAGTATCGTGCAGCTGAAAGTTTTTTATCCAGGAACATCCTCACACCAAATCTTGGCAGGTCCGGAAATTCATCATCTTTTGTTACTGCAATATCTGCATCAATCTTTCCAGCAGCTTCTATTTTCCATGTGATCGTCACATCAAGAATCTTCTGTACTGTCTCTGCCACAACGGATGCATGGCTTGTAATTTTCACACCATGCTTTCCCTGCACGACCTCTGTCGTGTAAGCTCTTGTATAAGCTTTATCATAATGGGCTTTCTTCCATTCAGACTTGATGTACATATCATTATCTGTTGGTGCCCTCCAGATATTTAATTCCATCGGGTGGTTCAGATATTCCCGACCTGCAAATTTCATCTCTGTAAAAAGTGCAGTCCGTCGGTCGATTGTATATGCGAATTCACGACCTTTGATATGAATCTGTGTATCATCTTCACTCACCTGTAATTCAGAATCCGTCACTGTTTTTTCAACCCATTTTTCTGCTAACTGGCATTTGGCATCCTTCTGGCTTACTTCGATCTCATCAAATCCAAGGATATGGTCTTCATCCAACAGTGGCAATTCCTTTTTCAGATGGTAAATAAATTTTAAATAACATTTTCCACTCTCTGGCACATTGATTTTAAGGTTTATTTTTCCTTCACTGTGTGGTGCTGCTGAAACTTCTGGGAGTTTACCTTTGCTGATTACAAGCCCGTCCTGCGTCAGTTCATAACTGATCTTCACATAATCTTTCAAGTCATCAAAATCCATGTAGTTATGAAGCACCAGTTCTCCGCTTTCTTTGTCATAGGAAATAACCCTTGCCGGGCGATAAACATTCTTGTATTCCAAAAGTCCTGTATGTACCGTTCTGTCCGGATATACTAATCCATCCATACAGAAGTTGCCATCATGAATTTCTTCGCCATGGTCGCCCCCATAAGCATATATAGTCTTTCCATTCTCAGCAGTTCCATGAGCAATCGCATGGTCACACCATTCCCAGACAAAGCCGCCGCACATTTTATCATTATCCTGAATCATCTGGAAGTAATCTTCAAAATCTCCAGGTCCGTTTCCCATACTGTGACAGTACTCTACCAAAAGGAAGGGTTTGCTTCCATCTTTATCCAGATATTCCTGAATTTCGGAAAGCGCCGGATACATCCGGCTGTACACATCCAGATTGCTGTAATCATATGTTTCATCATAATTACGGTATCTTGCACTCTCATATTGTGTGATGCGGTCTGGATCAAAATTCTTTGTCCATTCCAGTGCTTTTTCAAAGTTGCAGCCATAAGCACTCTCATTTCCCATTGACCACATAACAATACAGAAACGGTTTTTGTCACGTTCCACCATGAGTTTTACGCGATCAACGATTGCCTCTTCCCATGCCGGATCATCTGCAATCATCTCATTCCATCGTTTGAACCGATTGTAATCGGTGTCTTCTTTTCTGTAGATCATAAATGGACCATGAGCTTCAATATCTGCTTCATCTATCACCATGAATCCATACTTGTCACACATTTCATAGAAAAATGGTGCGTTCGGATAGTGGCTGGAACGGATCGCATTAAAATTATGCTGCTTCATTAACGTAAGATCGGTTGTGAGCTGTTCCAGACTGATTGTAAATCCAGTAACCGGATCGGAATCATGTCGATTGACACCACGGAATTTAATCTTCTGTCCATTTAGGTAAATGACCTGGTCTTTAATCTCTATCTTTCTTAATGCAATGTGATCTACAATTACTTCATTCTCTGTTTCAAGAATCAGTTTATATAGATATGGATTTTCTGTATTCCAAAGTTCCGGACTTGCAATTTCTAATACAGCTGTTCCTTCTTCAGCAATACTTCCTAGTGCTACAACTGCTCCGTTTCTATCTTCAATCGAAATTTTTACATTTAAGGGAGAGTAGAATTTCATTTCAATTTCTACTTTCGCAAGCATATCCTCAATTCTTGTTTTAATATGATAATCACTGATTGCCTGTTTTGGGCGTTTCAAAATGTACACATCCCGGAAAATACCACTCATACGGAATTTGTCCTGATCTTCCAAATAGGAACCATCACACCACTTCATGACCAGAACCGCTATGCTGTTCTCTCCGTCCCGAAGGAGGTCGGTGATATCAAACTCACTGGTCATATGAGAAACCTGGCTATACCCTACATAAGAGCCATTGATCCATACATAAAAGCAACTGTCTACTCCTTCAAAATTCAAGAAAGCTTTTGGTGCATTTTCATCTTTGTGATAAACAAAGGTATGTGCATATGTTCCACATGGAATATCCTGTGGTACATACGGTGGATCAAATGGGAACGGATACCTGATGTTTGTATACTGATGTGTATCATATCCTGCCATCTGCCATACACTCGGAACCTGAATCTCATCAAAATTTTCTGTATCATAATCTTTCTCAAAGAAGGGTTCCTGAACATCATAGATACTGTTAAAATACTGGAACTTCCAAGTTCCGTTCAATAACTGCATTCGGTCTGACTCTTCCCTATGCTCCACCAGGTTATCCATTCTTTTGGATGCCGGAATAAAATAGGCTCTGGCTGGCATTGTATTTTCATGCAGTACGCTTAAATCCTCATAATAACGTGGTACAATCATAAATAACTCTCCTTTAATACATATACATTTTTTTGCACTTTGTTTTTCCACAGCAAACCTTGTCTTTTACTTTTATGTTTACGCTTCTCTGTTTTGCTATATATATCTTATCCTAATCTGCAAAACATGTCTATGAATTGGATTAGACAAAATATGCACTAAATGATACAATAACAAAAAAAGGAAAAGAGGTGCTACCATATGTATATGAATACCGGTTATTTAAACCACTCCCATATGGATTTCAAAGACAAAAGTCGCCCACTGGTTGTAGGAAGTTGCGGTACTTACCGCCTTTCCAGCCATCCAAAGTTACCAACCTACCGTCCAAGGGGACGCCTGGATTATCAGATTATCTATATCACTGCTGGTTGTGGGCATTTTCATTTTGACAATGTGGATAACGAAACGATTGTCCCCGCCGGTAATATTGTACTGTACAGACCGAAGGAACTTCAGAAATATGAATATTATGGAAAAGATAAGACAGAAGTATACTGGATTCATTTTACAGGCAACAATGTAAAAAATATCCTACGGCAATATGGATTCCCGGATAAAGAGCGTGTATTTCAGGTCGGAACCTCTATGGAATACGAACAGATTTTCAAGCGTATTATCATCGAGCTTCAGCGTTGCCAAGATAATTATGAGGACATGCTTGTCCTTCTGCTCCGTCATCTTCTTATCATCTTTCATCGGGAACTGACCAGGGAACATATCTCGAAAAATGAATACCTGGATCACGAGATGGATAACGCAGTTACCTTTTTCAGTGAAAATTATAACCAGAATATTAGCATAGATGATTATGCTGCCTCACGTGGAATGAGTGTCAGCTGGTTTATCCGAAACTTCAAAAAATACACAGGTTCTACACCAATGCAGTTTATTGTGGGAATCCGAATTAACAATGCCCAGATGTTACTTGAAACAACAACCTATTCCATCAATGAAATTTCTAAAATCGTCGGGTATGATAATCAGCTTTATTTCAGCCGGCTTTTCCACAAGCTGAAAGGATATTCCCCAAGAGAGTACCGAAAGATAAGAAACAAGTTGTGAATTACTCGGTAACTGAGTTACCAGAGCATCTGAATTAAGGCGGGATACCGC
>NZ_JAJCGT010000048.1:0-20894 GCF_020553185.1 Blautia sp. MSK18_10
CTGCAAAATATAAAAAATATAAAGTTCAGGACTGGAAATAATATCGGTATCAAAAATTTTTTGATTATTTACGAGGATTGCTATAGGTCCCGAAACCGCACGGAAAATAAAAATATTTCTGAGCGTCCCTTTATGACTTATGACGTACAAATAAACATTTTCAAAAAATACAAAAAAGGGCTTGACAAACAAAAATAAAGATTGTATAGTATTCCTATCAAATCAATATGAAAACAGGGAAAACAAAAATCCCATTAAAAATATCAGATAAGAAGGTGACAAGACATGAAACAAATCTTATGTTTCGGTGATTCCAATACATACGGTTTAATCCCGGGAACTACTAATCAGAGATACGGATGGGGTACCCGCTGGACCAGCATCCTGGATGACAAAGTAAGAACAAAAGGCTACAGAGTAATCGAAGAAGGACTTTGCGGAAGAACCACCGTATTCGATGATCCATTCCGTACAGAAAGAAGAGGAACAGAAATGCTTCCGGCAATCCTTGAGAGCCACAGACCAGTAGACACTATCGTTCTCATGCTTGGCACGAACGATTGTAAAAGCGTATACAGCGCAACCCCGGAAGTAATCGGACAGGGGATTGAACAGCTCCTTGATCAGATCAACACTGTAAACCCGGATGCCAAAATATTACTGGTATCTCCAATCTACCTTGGGGAGAGAATCTGGGAAGAGGATTTTGATCCGGAATTCGATAAGAATTCTATCGAAGTATCATGGAATCTGCCCCGGGTGTATGAGAAAATCGCCAGAAGAAGAAATATTTCTTATCTTCCGGCTTCAGAATTTGCCCGACCGGGAGAAGCCGATCAGGAGCATCTGGATGAACTGGGACATAGCAGACTTGCAGATGCAATTTATGAAAAGCTTGCAGGATGAAGCCTGAAATGTTATGATAGTTCACAGATGTGCAGATGTAACGCTTTAACTAAATCAAGTAAACTACCTGCTTTAACCGAAATAGCAGTGGATTGAAAAGTAATAAGCGGCACAGGCACACCAGAGCGTTCTTCAAATATGCTCTAAATCATAATAATAGAAGGAGAATAAAGTAACCATGGATTTTGAGTTTATCCGCGAGCAGACACCTCTTTATATTGAGGCAGCAAAGCTTACACTTCACATGGCGGTGATTGGTGTGTTGCTTGCCATTGTGGTTGGGCTTGTCTGCAGCATGATTAAGTATTTCAGGATTCCTGTACTTCGTCAGATCGTGGAATGTTACATTGAACTGTCCAGAAATACACCATTGTTGATTCAGTTGTTTTTCCTGTATTTCGGTCTTCCGAAAATAGGGATTGTCCTCAGTTCAGAACAGTGTGCGATCACAGGACTGACCTTTCTCGGAGGCAGTTATATGGCAGAAGCCTTCCGAAGCGGCCTGGACAATGTTCCGCCCATTCAGGTGGAATCCGCATTAAGCCTTGGAATGAGTAAGAGTCAGGTATTTACAAACATTATCCTGCCCCAGGCAGTATCCAATTCTATTCCGGCATTCTGTGCAAATGCGATCTTTCTTATTAAGGAAACCTCCGTATTCAGTGCAGTAGCACTTGCAGACCTGATGTTTGTGACAAAAGACCTGATCGGAATTTATTACAAAACAGATGAAGCCCTGTTTATGTTGGTAATCGCATATCTGATCATACTTTTACCAATCTCACTTATCTGTTCATTTGTAGAAAGGAGAGTCCGCTATGCAGAATATGGGGATTGAGGTTCTTTTTAAGGGAATCAACTCATTAAGACTCTGGCAGGGCTTGTGGGTAACAATAAGAATTGCACTGATTTCCATGGTATTTTCCATAATCCTTGGATTTCTTCTTGGGATGGTAATGAATATCCCAAATAAAATCATTAAGTTTATCTGCCGCATTTACCTTGAAATAGTAAGAATCATGCCGCAGCTGGTGCTTTTGTTCTTGGTATATTTCGGAGCGGCCAAGCATCTGGGGATGAATCTTTCCGGTGAGACAGCGGCGGTCATTGTATTTACATTCTGGGGAACTGCTGAAATGGGTGATCTGGTGCGAAGTGCGCTGATCTCCATTCCTAAACACCAGTATGACAGCGGATACGGTCTTGGATTAAACAAATGGCAGGTCTATCTTTATATTATCCTTCCGCAGACTATAAGAAGACTTCTTCCATCCGCAGTGAATCTTCTTACCCGAATGATCAAGACCACATCACTGGTAGCTCTTATCGGAGTAGTAGAGGTGTTAAAAGTTGGAAAACAGATCATAGATGCATCACGTTATACAAATCCGACAGCGGCCCTCTGGGTATACGGTGCAGTATTCTTTATGTATTTTATCATATGTTTTCCATTTTCCAGACTCTCCAGAGTACTGGAAAAGAAGTTTGCTGATTAATAGAGAAATGAGGATAAATGAATGGGACAGCCGATTTTAGAAGTAGAACATTTAAAGAAATCATATGTAAACAATGTTCCTATTCTGGTTGATGTTTCCTTCTCTCTGCAAAAGGGAGAAGTGGTGGTGATCGTAGGACCTTCCGGATGTGGAAAAAGTACCTTCCTGCGATGTATCAACCGCCTGGAAGAGATTGACACCGGTGTACTGAAGCTTAACGGTGTAAGCTATGAGAAAGAAAAAAAGAATATAAGCAAAGTCAGAGAGAAGATAGGAATGGTTTTCCAGAGCTATGATCTTTTCCCGAATATGACAATTTTAAATAATCTTCTTCTGGCACCAATGAAAGTACAGAAAAGAAATAAAGAAGAAGTGAAAAAGGAAGCGGAGCAGCTTCTTGACAGAGTTGGTCTTCTGGATAAGAAAGATAATTATCCAAGGCAGCTTTCCGGTGGTCAGAAACAGCGAGTTGCCATTGTACGTGCCATGCTGATGCATCCGGAGATCATGCTTCTGGATGAGATTACAGCAGCACTTGATCCTGAGATGGTAAGAGAAGTACTTCAGGTAGTACTGGAACTTGCAAAGACAGGAATGACCATGCTGATCGTCACTCATGAGATGGAATTTGCCCGTTCCGTAGCAGACAGAGTGATCTTTATGGATAAGGGAAACATTGTAGAAGAGAACACTCCGAAACAGTTCTTTGATAATCCGGAGACTGACAGGGCAAAACAGTTCCTGAACAGTTTCCATTATGAAACAGTGAAAAAATAGAATAGAGGAAAACAGAATATTTTATAAATCCTGAAATGGATGATAATATCCATGAAATAGCAGGATATCATAAGAGCTAGTACATCGTTTCGTAAATAACTATACCAATCGCGTAGGATGCGGATTCGAGTGTGCTGGTATAAAAACGCAGGCGTAGCGGGCTACGCTGAGGCTTTTAGACCTGTGCAATCGGATTCGCAGACAAGTGAGTGGTATAGTTATTTCGAAAACGATGTACTAGTTATAAAAATTATAATAAAATCAAAATTTTTTTAAAACATGGAGGAAAAGAACATGAAGAAAAAAATATTAGCAGTCTTATTAGCAACAGGTGTAGCAGCAACAACACTTCTTGGCGGAAGTATTCTTGTAAGTGCGGCAGATGACGGTGGAAACACTGCACAGGCCCGTACTCTGGATGAGATCAAAAAAGACGGAAAGATCAAAATCGGTGTATTCAGTGACAAGAATCCATTTGGATATGTAGATGAAAACGGTGATGTTCAGGGATACGATATTTACTTTGGAAAAAGACTTGCAAAAGACCTTCTGGGAAGTGAAGACGATGCAGAATTTACTTATGTAGAGGCAGCAAGTCGTGTAGAATATCTGCAGTCTGCAAAAGTAGATGTGATCCTTGCAAACTTTACAGTAACCGATGACAGAGCGGAGAAAGTAGACTTCGCACTTCCATATATGAAGGTAGCTCTTGGAGTTGTTTCTCCTGATGATGCGCTGATCAAAGATGTAAAAGATCTGGAAGGCAAGAAGCTGATCGTTGTAAAAGGAACAACAGCAGAGACATATTTCACAGATAACTATCCGGATATTGAACTTGTAAAATTTGATGAATACCAGGAAGCATACGATGCGCTTCTTGATGGAAGAGGAGATGCATTCTCCACAGACAATACAGAAGTACTTGCATGGGCTCAGCAGAATGAAGGATTCTCTGTAGGAATCGAATCTCTTGGTGATATTGATACGATTGCACCAGCAGTACAGAAGGGCAACACAGACCTTCTGAACGCAATCAACGATGAAATCAAATCTCTGGCAGATGAACAGTTCTTCCATAAAGATTTCGAAGAAACTCTGAAACCTGTATACGGTGACAACATCAATCCGGATGACCTGGTAGTTGAAGGTGGTGTTGTGGACAGCGAAGAAAAAGCTGAGGATGCAGATGCAGCAGCGACAGAAGATTCTGATGCAGCCTCCGATGACACTAAAGATGCGGAAACAACAGAAGAACCGGAAGAGACAGAGGCAGCAGACGCTGAATAAGCAGTGTAAATGCAGTATAAAAGTTATAATTTTGATATTCTCTAAAGTATTGATTTATAAACAAAGTGAGACGCACTCCATTAGGACATTCCTGTGGAGTGCGTTTCATTTTGAGATAATGATCAATTTTTGCTTATTGCAAGTGTGTCAGATATTTCAAAATTCTGTCATTTTTGTATGTGACTTTGTAAATGGGAAAATGGTTACTGTTCACTCCGTTCACAGTAACGTAGCCAAAATTCATTCCAGATTGCCTGCGGCAATGGAATTTTGGCTTGTATGTCTCGGGATTTTGGCATATTCATGCCAAAACACCTCGCGGGATAGTGGTGTGTGAACAGTATCGGAAAATGTTAAATGATCATAATTCATTCAGAGAATGAAAGGAATATCCCATCTCTTCCCATTTATCCAACAGTTCATCCAGAATCTGTGCATTAGTGGAAGAGGTGCTGTGTAGCAGTACAATAGCTCCCGGATGAATCCGTTTCGTCAGTTTTGCAATAGCTTCCTGTGGATCTGGCTGGTTATCCTGGTACCAGTCTACATAGGCAAGGCTCCAGAAAAATGTGTGATATCCCAGTTCTCTGGCCATAGACAGATTCTGTGTACTGTAGATGCCCTGTGGGGGGCGGTAAAATTTTGTCATTTCTTTTCCTGTAATTTCCCTGTAAATTTTTTCTACATCGGATAATTCTTTCTGAAAAGATTCTTTTGTGGAAATTTTTGACATATCCGGGTGCGTCATAGTATGATTGCCGACAATATGCCCTTCCGTTTCCATTCGTTTGATCAGATCTTTGTTTTCCGAAATGAAATTTCCAACCACAAAAAATGTAGCAGGTGCCTGATGTTTTTTCAGTGCATCCAAAATAGCAGGAGTATTTCCATTTTCAAAGCCTGCGTCAAAGGTGAGATAGATTTTCTTTTCTTCGGTATCTTCAGCAAAAAAGGCATTGTACTGAGCCAATTCTTCTATCGTTGCATTTCCAACAGGACGTTTGCCTTCTTCCTGAAAACTGAGTCCCCAGTTGGAACTTTGGGCAGAAGCAGCAGTCTGTCTGGCAGTGTTGTGCGATACGATTTTTCCTATAGAGGAACCTATAAATGCACAAGCACAGAAAAGAAGAAAAATCTTGGTAAATCTGGAAGAGAAAATCCGAGTGGAAGATATGTATTTGAGATGCATAGAGAGTGTTAACCTCAGAATGGAATGATATTAGTTTAATATATGAGAAAGAGGGGAACTATAGAAGCTGAATGACAAATAAAAGAGCCACAGATTTATATTTCATCGTGGCTCCTGTTAAGATTCTGTATCCAAGGGATGATACCTCACTTTCTGTAAAATAAATTATGAAATTGTATGAATTTGAATTATGAAATTTACTGTCCCATTGGTCTGTACCTTCCTTTTATAGTTTCATAGGGTAAATCGTTAAGTTTTCATTGGACTGTACCTTCTTCATGTAAATGAACGGTTACGTTTTATAATAGGGTAAATCGTTAACGTTTCATTGGACTGTACCTTCCTTATTTTGATTGAATGTCACTTTAAAAATAAAGTAAATCATTAAATTTCCATTGGACCGTACCTTCTTTAGAATGTTTAACTGTTACGTTCAAAATAAGATAAATCGTTAGGTTTCCATTGGACTGTACCTTCCTTGTTTGATAGGAACTACTTATAAAACTTAGTTGGATTTAAAAGCTTAAGTTCTTGGTGGTCCGTACCTGCCTTTCTTATAAGTCATGAATTTGAAACTTTGCTATTCTGGTGGTCTGTACCTCGCTTTCTTAAATTATGAAGAAAAGATTATGTTTTCGGTGGTCTCACTCCTTTACTTTTTTGTTTTTCGTAATCCCTTTTGTTTTATGAACTTAATATAACAGATAAAGAATGAAATGTCAAGAATGAAAATAGAAAATTTACAAAAATATTTAAAAGATAATATTAAAATTATTTGTATTGATAAAATATTCTGAAAATAATAATGGATATAGACAATGCATAGCCGGAAGCATATTGGGTAAAAATATGGTTGTAAAGATATACAAGTCAAATTACGTTACTGTTCACGCCGTTCTCAGTGACGTATTTTGACTTGAGGTTTAACTGTAACTGTGAAAATATGGAACAGTTACCGGTTTATTAAAATGATCAGGAGGTTCTAATATGTTACGTTATCTGCCTGTGAGAAGGGTTCATGCAAGACAGGTACTTGATTCCAGAGGAAATCCTACAGTGGAAGTAGAAGTAACAGTAGGAGAAGGTGTGATCGGGATAAATGGATATACGGGAAGGGCAATCGTCCCTTCGGGAGCTTCCACAGGAAAGTTCGAGGCAGTGGAGCTTCGTGACGGAGAAAAAGGCTGCTACACCGGACTTGGTGTCCGCAAAGCAGTGGAGAATGTAAATACAAAGCTGGCAGAAGCAATTCTTGGAGAAAATGCTCTGGATCAGTCCTATATTGATAAAAAAATCATAGAAACAGACGGCACAGACAATAAAAGTAATGTAGGGGCAAATGCGGCACTGGGAGTATCCCTGGCAGTAGCAAGGGCGGCAGCAGCAGCTCTCCGCGTTCCTTTATATCAGTATCTTGGCGGCTGCCATACCAGACAGATGCCTGTACCGATGATGAATATCTTAAATGGGGGTGCTTGTGTTATTATAATGACACAAGGCAGAACCCCTTATAATACAAGGGCTCTAGCGATTTAGTCCTAAATAAATTTCGTAACCAATCAACGAATTTATGAAGGAAAGGCCTCTCTTTTATAAATAACACAGTACAGAAGTAATAGAATTTCAGAACTCTGCTGAGATGTATTTACTATACCACGAAAGCGGTGATAATTGAATAAAAATATGTTTTGGACTGAATTAGCTCGCATGAGATTTATATCTCAGCTGTCTGATTCAGTCTTTTTATTTAACAAGAAAGAAGGGAAAGATTATGGCAAAAGTAATTTCTATTGTAAACCAAAAAGGGGGAACGGGAAAATCAGCATGTACAGCTAATTTAGCAGTAGGATTAGCACAAAAGAATATGAAAGTGTTAATCGTTGATGCCGATCCACAGTCTGATGTATCCGCAGGATTTGGATATCGTGATTGTGATGAAAGTAATGAAACACTTACAGCTCTTATGGATACAGTAATGAAAGATGAAGATATTCCTTCAGACTGTTATATCAGGCATCAGGCAGAAGGAATAGACATTATCTGTTCTAACATTGGACTGGCAGGTACGGAAGTACAGTTGGTAAATGCAATGAGCAGGGAATATGTATTGAAACAGATTTTATATGGTATCAAGGATCAATATGATGCAATTATCATTGATTGTATGCCATCATTGGGAATGATCACAATCAATGCACTGGCTGCATCAGATGAAGTACTAATTCCGGTTGAAGCGTCTTACCTGCCAATCAAAGGATTGCAGCAGTTAGAGAAGCTGGATCGTACTGTAGATGAGATTAGACGACGGTTTGGATATTTCAGTATACAGCGAGCGGCAATGTATCAGAATAAAGTCTTATCCCACTTAGACGCTGGTACGCACACGGTCCATCCACACAGTTATTTTCATGGGTAATTGGAGGGATAGATTTGAAAAAAGTATTAACCAGAAAACAGAAAGAAAGTTATCAGTGTATTTTGAATTATACGAAGGAGCATGGATACCCGCCGACAGTCCGGGAATTTGGAAAACTGATCGGAGTAAGATCAACATCATCTGCTTTTTCCAGAATCAAGCAGTTGGAGCAAAATGGATATATCCGCAGAATCCCGGCATCGCCAAGAGCAATCGAGATTTTATAGTGAGGTGTCGGCATGAACAAAGTATATGTAGATGTAGTGGCAGAGTTCCGGAAAGACGGACGGCTGGTTCCCATATTTTTTACATGGGAGGATGGAAGAAAATATAGTATTGACAGAATTTTGAAAATTGAGCGATGCGCCAGCAGAAAGGCAGGCGGTGTAGGAGTGATGTACACCTGTATGATACAGGGGCAGGAAAGCCACTTGTTTTACGAAGTGGATAAATGGTTTATGGAGAGAAAAACAGCATAAGGAGAGATTGGTATAGACGATATTATTTGGATTATTAACCGGCAGGGATAGTCACTTTCCCTTTATATTCCTGCAGGTTTTACATAAGAAGATGGATTTCGGTCAGCAAAGGCAGCTCCCACAATGCCTTTTGGATATCCGCTTCTGCAAGTTGTAGTAAGTAATTGCTTCCCATCAAAATCATGGGGAAAGCGAACTGGTCTGAAAGACCGCCAGTTAGTGTGATGATGATAAGGAGATTTTGAAACTGATGACAGACAGAGATTATGCAATTAAATCAATGAAAGAAATTACCTTCCAGATGGCAAGTCATGCACAGGATTATCTGGAAGTTACAATCGAAAGACATTATACTGATATTAAAGAACTGATGAGAAGCTACCAGAAACTGATTTTAGAAAACCAGGTTGTATTGGAAGAACTGGATATGGAGTGCCAGGAGAAAATCAATGAAGATATGGCATATGCATTGAGTTATCTGAGCATTTATAACAATCAGCTGAATGTGCCAAAGATGCACCGGGAAATGAATAACCTGATGATCATTTATGGCTTGTCTGATATGATCTATCGTGGAATGACACTGGTGAAGTTCTATGCACCGAATGGTGTGATGCTCAGTGAAATCCTTCATTCCTGTTTTTGCAGTCATTATAATAAGACAGATGTGGAAGTACAGCAGGAGTTAGGAATAGGCAGGACTTCTTTTTATAAAATGAAGAAGCAGGCACTTGGATATTTAGGATTTTATTTTTATGAGATCGTGGTACCGCAGGCAAAGGATAAAAGATTTAAACCGTCACTGGGCGTTGAGGAAGAGTAGGTGAGTAATATGAGATACGAAGATTCGATGAAAGGTGTAGCTGATCAGATAATCAAAGAACAGCAGCGAGTCAGTAAAATTAAAAACAATCCAGAAGAGTTCCATTGGCATGACGAATATGCAACGTTGAATTTCTTTCGGTTTATCTGCAAAAATATCGGTAACTTGAGAAATGGAGAAATTGAAAAAATGGTCACACGTTTAAAGAACATAGATCAAAAAGCAGTGGAAAACCATGTGAATGGTGCTGTTTGGGCATTTGATTATGATAAGATGTTCTGTGTATTGATGGAAAATGAAATTTGCCGAAAGGTGTGTGAAAAGAATAAATATAACAGTTGGATGAATCTGATTGGACAGTATTGTGTTTCAAGGACTTAAAGACGAAAAAAGTTGTTGGAGAGAAATAATTTCCAGCAACTCTGTCTTTAATGAATAGAGTTCATTTTTTTATTCAACTATTCCCATGATATATACAATATGTAAATTTGCAATTCAAATATCAGTTTATGCTAAGTACAATAATAATAATAATTACTATTATTGACAAGAGAATAATTATCATGTATAATACAGATATACAAGAAACAAAGTGTTAGAAAAATTGCTAGGAACTTGGTAACAAAAATAAATCGACATTGAAAAGGGAAAATGACTATGATAAAATATGAATGTGAACCATGTGGATATATTTATGATCCGGCAGTAGGAGATCCAGACGCTGGTATCGATCCAGAAACTGCATTTGAGGATATTCCAGATGACTGGACATGCCCAATCTGCGGATTAGGAAAAGATGTTTTCGTTCCTGTAGAAGACTAAGCAGAAAATGCAGGTACGAAACTGCCAGACATTAAAAGATCCTAAGAGAACATATAAAAGAAATGGAGGTCAAATTATGACTTACGATTTAAACATTACCTTTGATGACAATTTAGTAACAGGAAATGAAACAATTGATACCCAGCATAAAGAATTGATCGACCGTATCCAGAACTTTGTAACTGCCTGTCAAAATGGCGACAGCAAAGTAAAAGCAATCAAAATGCTGGATTATCTGGATGAATATACTGACTTTCATTTTAAAGAAGAGGAAAAGCTTCAGGAAAAATCCGGTTATCCAGAGCGTGAAAAACATTATGAAAAACATGAAGAGTTTAGAAAGACAATTCAGGAACTGTATGAATACCTTCAGGAGTATGAAGGACCGACAGATCGGTTCAGTGAACTTGTACAGAAAAATGTAATCGACTGGCTGTTTGGACACATTAAAACATATGACCGCTCTGTGGCAAAATTTATCTTTATGAAACAAAATCCAGACCGATGCTAAAATAAACCAGGGAACGAGTTCATTCAGAATGTAGACAACGTGATGAAGTAAACTAGGGGCTGTCACAATGCAGCCCCTTTCCTGTTATAGCGATATTCTAGGTAATATATTGCGCTGGCATGACATATTATTTTACTACTACTATATGGGAAGAGCAAGTAGCTCTTCTTTTTTTGTCCTTTTTATCCAATTTTAAGTTGTAAAGTCTCTTTTCATGCCAACAGAAATATGCTAAATTGATTTTATAGAACAAGATATAATTCCACTTATATATCGGAGGAAAATGAATGAGAGAGAAAACTATATATGAGAAGATTGCAGAAAAGTATAACACAACACCAGAAGAAGTACGCAGAGAAATGCAGATAGCCATAGATGCAGGATTTGATAATCCTGACCCGGCTGTGCAGGAAGAATGGAAGAAAATGACACTTAAAGGAGACAGGCCCACACCGGAAGAAGTAATCAATTACGCAGTAAAAAAATTAAAAGGAAATTAAAAATATGAAGAAAAAGATAATTGCAGTAATTTCAGGAACAGCAATCTTGATAATTGCTGCAGGAAGTATTTATGGGAAATTTGAATCCAGTCATAAAGAAGGCGAACCAGATGTAGTTGGAACTTTTTCTGTAAATCGGGATGAAAATATAACCGTGGTCGCAAATAGGGAAGATATTGAGGATAGAGAAGCGTTTGCAAGAAAACTTTTGCAGATGTACAAGGATGATTCTTTTCATTCGACAAAATTCTCCACAGACAGAGGATATGCGACGAGCATTGATATGCACATCTATTTATGGAAAGAGGATATTGAAGACGGGGAATCGGTAATGACAGCCGAATATAGACCTGTAGAATACGGAAAGGACTATGATATTGTCAATAATCCTGATAAATTTCAACTATATATAGATGGAAAAGAGATTAAATAGTAATCTCCTGAAAGCAAGCTTTTTGTCAATTATTTCAAAGAAAAATTAAAGGATAACAATACATAGTTTTGACAATGATATTTTGAAAAATTTTATAGGAATGCTCTATTATCAAATTGACATAGGAATATGGTAGCGTATAATTAGAATTGAATACACTGAAAAAATGGAGGAATTACATGAAAGCACATAAATATTGGTCAGTAGGAGCATTGATCACAATGATTGGAACTTTTTATACAGGATATAAAGGGTTAAAAGCAGCACACAAATACTTTGCATTTGGCTCTCTGATATGCATGATTATGGCAGTCTATTCTGGTCATAAAATGATTTCGGGTAATAAAAGAACAAGAAAACAGGTGAAAAATACAAAAGCGGAGGAATAGTAAATGTTAGAGTTAGGAATAAAAGCACCGGATTTTGAATTGCCGGATCAGAACGGAGAAGTGCATAAATTAAGCGATTATGCAGGAAAAAAGTGATCTTATATTTTTATCCAAAGGATAATACGCCAGGATGTACGAAGCAGGCATGTGGCTTTTCTGAGCGTTATCCACAGTTTACTGAGAAGGGAGCTGTTATTCTCGGAGTAAGCAAGGACTCTGTAGCGTCTCACAAGAGATTTGAAGAAAAATACGGACTGGCATTTACGCTATTAGCAGATCCGGAGCGTAAAGTTATTGAAGCATATGATGTCTGGAAAGAAAAGAAAAATTATGGCAAAGTCTCTATGGGAGTAGTAAGAACCACATATCTTATTGATGAACAGGGGATTATTATAAAGGCAAATGATAAAGTCAAGGCTGCAGATGATCCTGAAAATATGCTCAAGGAATTAGATTAATGAAGATAATATTATCCCCTGCTAAAAAGATGATTACAGATACTGACAGCATAGCGCCGGATGGATTGCCTGAATTTATTGAAAAGACGACAGAGATACAAAGTTGGTTGAAAAGTAAGTCAAAAGAAGAACTGAAGACTATTTGGAAATGTAATGACAAAATTACAGAACAGAACTTCAATAGATTGGAAAACATGGATCTTTATCATTTACTTACCCCAGCTGTCTTATCATATGAAGGAATTGCTTTTCAATATATGGCTCCATCTGTGTTTGAGGACAGTCAGTTCGAGTATGTACAAAATCATTTGAGAATAATATCTGCATTTTATGGTGTGTTAAAACCAAGGGATGGTGTGACGCCTTATCGTTTGGAAATGCAGGCGAAGGTTGGAATAGGAGAAACAAAAAATCTGTATGAGTACTGGGGAGATTTATTATACCGCTCAGTGATTGATAACAGCAGGATTATAATCAATCTGGCATCGAAAGAATACTCTAAGTGCATAGAAAAATATCTGACACGACAGGATAGATACATTACGATTACATTTTGTGAGTTATCAGGAGATAAACTGGTGACAAAAGGTACATATGCTAAGATGGCCCGTGGTGAAATGGTTAGGTTCATGGCTGAAAACAGAATTGAAAATCCTGAGGATATTAAGAAATTTGATAGACTAGGCTATTCATTCCGCTCTGATTTATCATCAGATGCAGAATATGTTTTTGAACGGAAAACAGAGATAACATCTTGTTAAAAAGATACTTGTTATGGGTATTTTTTTAATAAAGTAATTCGATTTTTCTTAAAAAATCATTACCATAACGATTATGATATTATATTTAAAGGTATTTGTCCAAAATATAGAGAAAGTAAATGAATAGCATAGTTATTGAAATGAATATTATTTAAGGTTAGAGATAAATTATGAAATGAAGACAAACAAGAAAAGTAAAAATTTAATAGGTATTATACAGAGTTTCCTTATATTGATATTGGTAGTTCTTATTATTTTTATGATGATTCAGATTAGTAGGCTGCAGGGAACAGCACGCGTAATAAATTATGCCGGTCTGGTACGTGGAGCTACGCAGCGCGAAATAAAATTAGAAATTACAGGAAACCAAAATGACGAATTAATTAAATATTTGGATGATATTCTTCTTGGATTGAGATATCAGGATGGACATTATGACCTGGTAAAACTCAATGACGAAGAGTATCAGGAAAAACTGCAAATCCAGAGTGATTACTGGGATAAATTAAAAACAGAAATTGAAGCAGTAAGAAACAAGGGATACGAAAATACAGACATTGTTAATATGAGTGAAATATATTTTACGATGGCAGATGAAACTGTCTCTGCCGCAGAAAGTTATTCAGAAAAAATCGCTGTAAAGATTCGTACCATAGAGCTTTTGTCGGCACTTGATATGTTGAGTCTGGTGATATTGGTTATTATGCAGACTCTAAAGGCAATGCAGATGGCAATGCAAAACAGACTGCTGGAACAAAAAGCATTCGTAGATGCCCATACTGGACTGCCAAATAAAAATGCCTGTAATGAGCTACTTAATAAAAAAGATATAATTACAGATTCTACAGCATGCATAATGTTTGATTTAAATAATCTAAAAACTGTAAATGATACAATGGGACATTCCGCAGGAGATCAGTTGATATTGAATTTCGCAAAGCTCTTGTGCAGTGTCATTCCAGAAAAGGATTTTGTTGGAAGATATGGCGGAGATGAGTTTATAGCAGTTATTTATTATACGAGCGAGGCGGAAATTAAGGAGATATTAAAATCATTGTCAAGAGAAAAAGAGAGATTAAATAGTTGTGAAAATCAATTACCAATCGACTATGCATGCGGATGGGCATTATCCTCCGATGATATGGCGTGTACAATGCAGATGTTATTGGATGATGCAGATGCTTATATGTATAAGAATAAACAGTTATGTAAGAAATATAATTAGCACTCAGCTCAGAGTAGATGAATCTTCTTAAATATAATCGATGTATGTGACGTTTGCGGATGGGAATATGATGAAGAGGAAGGTTATCCTGAAGGTGGTATTGCACCAGGAACAAAGTGGGAGGACGTTCCAAAAGATTTTGAATGCCCATTATGTAATGTTGGAAAAGATCAGTTTTCAGAAGTTGAATAAAATTCTGATTATTTAAATACGGATAGATAAACAAAAACCCTGGTGCGTGTGAGCAACAGGGTTTTTTATTGCGATAGTTTGTGATGATATCACAGAAAATGATTTACCTTTTGCTTATAATGTAACTACAAACAAAGTAAGGAGGTAGTCTAAATGAGATTAAAAGATAAAGTTGCAATCATTACGGGTGGAAGCCGTGGTATAGGATTTGCTACAGCTGATAAATTCTTGAAGGAAGGTGCTTCAGTTGTGTTGGCAGCAAGTTCACAGGAATCGGCAGATGTTGCTGTAGATAAGTTAAAAGAAAAATATCCCAATGCAATAGTTGCTGGAATTAGTCCAAATCTGGCAAGCATGGAGTCTGTCAGAAAGGCTTTTAAAGAGGCAACTGAAAAATATGGATGTGTCGACATACTGGTAAATAATGCAGGGATTTCAGAAAACACCTCATTTATGGATTATACAGAGGAGACTTTTGATAAAGTCATGGATCTAAATGTAAAAGGAGTATTTAATACTACTCGTGTAGCAGCAGAATGTATGGTGGCAAGAGGCAAGGGGGTCATTCTCTCAACTTCTTCCATGGTGAGTATTTCGGGACAGCCAAGTGGGTTTGCTTATCCGGCATCGAAGTTTGCAGTAAACGGATTGACTGTATCATTAGCAAGAGAACTAGGACCTAAAGGTATTCGTGTTAATGCTGTTGCACCTGGGATTACAGAAACTGATATGATGAAGGCCGTGCCAAAGGAAGTTATCGAACCTATGATTGAAAGAATTCCATTGCGTCGTCTTGGACAGCCAGAAGATATTGCCAATGCGTTTGTGTTTCTTGCTTCAGATGAGGCGAGTTACATTACAGGTGTTATATTAAGTGTAGATGGTATGGCAAGAAGTTAAGTTAATGAGGTATGGTGATGTAATCACGGAAAATAAATGAAATTAAGACTATAATAAATCTACAAAAAGATAAGGAGGACTGTAAAATGTCTGCTATTAATATCAATAAAAATAATTTTCAGAACGAAGTACTGAATTCAGATAAACCCGTTCTTTTAGATTTTTGGGCATCTTGGTGTGCGCCTTGCCGCATGGTAGTACCTATTGTAGAGGAGATTGCAAGTGAGCGTAGAGATATTAAAGTTGGAAAGATTAATGTAGATGAAGAGCCTGAACTGGCAAATAAGTTCAGTATTATGAGCATTCCGACTTTAGTGGTTATGAAGAATGGGAAGATTGTACAGCAGGTTTCAGGGGCGAGACCTAAGAATGCGATTTTAGAAATGCTTTAGGGAGGTGTGCTAATGGGATTTTTTGATCTCTTTAAACAGTCGAATATTAATCAAGGCATAGAAGAATATAAAAGGACTGGTGATGCAGTTCTGCTGGATGTACGTACACCGCAGGAATATCAGGAAGGACATATACCAGAAAGTAAAAATGTGCCGTTGCAGCAACTTGACAATATTGCTTCTGTAGCGAAGAATAAGGATATCCCACTGTTTGTATACTGTTATTCCGGTTCACGAAGCCGCCAGGCAACTGGGATACTGCAACGAATGGGATATTCTAAAGTAAATAATATCGGTGGCATTGCAGCTTACTCAGGAAAGGTGGAAAAATAAGATGAAGGTAATAATTGTAGGAGGTGTAGCCGGAGGAGCTACAGCCGCAGCAAGAATACGCAGACTGAATGAGCATGCTGAAATTACTGTGTTCGAAAGATCCGGATACATATCCTATGCAAATTGTGGACTTCCATATTATATTGGAGACGTGATCACAGACCCGGAAGAACTTACACTACAGACACCAGAGAGTTTTTTTAAACGCTTCCGTATTAACATGAAAATTCATCATGAAGTTATCTCCATACATCCGGAACGTAAAACGGTTTCAGTGAAAAATTTAGAGAATGGTGATATATTTGAAGAAAAATATGATAAGCTGATCCTCTCTCCAGGTGCAAAGCCAACACAGCCGAGACTTCCCGGAGTAGGTATTGATAAACTTTTTACACTTCGTACTGTAGAAGACACTTTTCGGATAAAGGAATATATAAATAAGAATCATCCAAAATCGGCTGTATTGGCAGGTGGCGGTTTTATTGGTCTGGAACTGGCAGAAAATTTGAGGGAGCTTGGCATGGATGTTACGATTGTCCAGCGGCCTAAGCAGCTGATGAACCCTTTTGACCCGGATATGGCATCCATGATCCATAATGAAATGAGAAAGCATGGGATAAAACTGGTACTGGGCTATACGGTAGAAGGATTTAAAGAAAAAGACAACGGAGTGGAGGTCCTGTTGAAAGATAATCCATCCCTTCAGGCTGATATGGTAGTTCTGGCAATCGGAGTCACACCAGACACAGTATTAGCAAAAGAAGCCGGTCTGGAACTTGGCATCAAGGAAAGTATTGTAGTGAATGACAGAATGGAAACCTCTGTACCGGATATTTATGCTGCAGGTGATGCAGTTCAGGTAAAACATTATGTTACGGGTAATGATGCGCTGATTTCTTTGGCAGGACCAGCCAATAAACATGGCAGAATCATCGCTGATAATATTTGTGGCGGTGATAGTCGTTACCTGGGCAGTCAGGGAAGCTCCGTTATAAAAGTGTTTGATATGACAGCAGCCACTACAGGTATCAATGAAACCAATGCCAAAAAGTCAGGATTAGAGGTAGATACAGTAATTCTTTCTCCTATGAGTCATGCCGGTTACTATCCTGGTGGAAAAGTGATGACCATGAAGGTGGTTTTTGAAAAAGAGACCTATCGTTTGCTTGGCGCTCAGATTATTGGATATGAAGGAGTTGATAAACGTATTGATGTGCTGGCAACAGTAATTCATGCAGGTCTGAAGGCAACCCAGCTGAAGGATTTGGATCTCGCATATGCACCGCCTTATTCCTCTGCCAAGGATCCTGTAAATATGGCAGGATTCATGATAGACAATATAGCAAAAGGTACCTTAAAACAATGGCATCTGGAAGATATGGATAAGATTTCTAGAGATAAAAGTGTTGTGTTGCTGGATGTGAGAACTGTAGGTGAATTTAACAGGGGGCATATGGATGGATTCAAAAACATTCCTGTAGATGAACTAAGGGAACGTATCAATGAAATCGAGAAGGGAAAGCCTGTTTACCTGATATGCCAGAGTGGGCTGCGAAGTTATATTGCCAGTCGTATTCTGGAAGGAAATGGGTATGAAACATACAACTTCTCCGGCGGATTTCGCTTCTATGATGCAGTTGTCAATGACCGTGCGCTGATTGAAAAGGCATATGCATGTGGTATGGATTATTAAAAATAATCATAATATTTTTATAATTTTCTCGTAATATAAAAAGATCCCCCATTTATTAGAATGACTTTCATAATTCTGATAAATGGAGGATTCTTTATATGTTACAGAAAAACGATTTTATGACCTTTGGAGTGTTTCCAGTCTTTTTGGATCAAGGATTGTGATTTTGCCGCGGGAGAGTTTGACGAGACCCTCGCCTTGAAAGTATCGAAGCATTCGAGTGATAACTTCCCTGTGGGAACCAAGATGATTAGCAATCGTCTCATGAGTGATTTTCAGCTCGTTTGTTCCTTCGATAGAGGTCTCTTCTAAAAGAAATGAAGCAACACGCTTATCCAAACTCTTCCACATGATTTGTTCAATCAGCCACATGACATCAGAAAAACGGGTGGCTATTAACTCATTGGTATAGTTTGCGACGGGAGCAGATTCCTTCATAATGCCCTTATAGATTTCAGCAGGGATGATCCAAAGATCAGTATCTTTTTCTGCTTCAATGGTTACTTCAAATTGAATGGAGCGTATGATACATGAGGCGGATAAAAGACACATATCCATATCGAACAGACGGTAAAGTGTAATCTCTCGTCCTTCATCTGAAAGTATGTAGGTTCGAAGCTGCCCGGATTTAACCAGTAATAATCCAGTGCAATCCAGGTTTCCATTGTGAATGATTGTCCCTTTTTTTACATACTGTGTGATTAAATTGTCTGAAATTATTTTTTTCTGTGTTGTATTTAAGTCATTCCATAGTGGAAAACAATTTTCGAAGTTCATAACCGTTATCTCCTTTACGAACATAGTATACTTGCTTTTTTTAGATGCGTCAAATATATAACTGGCATATGCCATAAATAGAAATAAAAAGAAGTGTAATAAAGTAAATTATCTTTTCTGTGATATTATCACTGAAGTAAGACTTTCTATGAGGTATATTAAGTTCAAACAGGAGAAGGAGTTGAAAAATATGACATCAATAAATATAAATAAAGAAAAGTTTGGACAATTAATTCATAAAGAAAAACCGGTTTTGGTTGATTTCTGGGCACCTTGGTGTGGTTATTGCCGTAGAATTGGAGCGGCTTATGAAAAAATAAGTGAAGAATACAGCGATATTCTTATTGCTGGAAAAGTAAATATTGATGAAGAACCACAGATTGCAGAAGCTGAAAAGATTGAGATAATTCCTACGCTGGTTTTATATCGAGATGGAAAGGCAATAGATTCTATTGTTGCACCTGAATCAAAAATAATGATAGAGAATTTTATTAATGAAGCATTGGAAAAATAAAAGGAGGACTGCTGTATGAATGAAAATCATGTTTACGATATGATTATCGTGGGGGGAGGACCTGGAGGGTATACTTCAGCATTATACGCAGCCAGAGCAGGATTTGATACAATTGTTTTAGAAAAATTATCTGCAGGTGGTCAGATGTCATTGACCTGGCAGATTGATAACTATCCTGGTTTTGAAAATGGAATTGACGGATTTTCATTGGCAGAGAAAATGCAAAAACAGGCGGAAAAATTTGGCGCTAAAAGTGAATATGCTGAAGTTTTTAATATGGATTTAACAGGAAAGCTTAAGAGAGTAGAAACTAGTTCGGGAATTTATATTGGGAAAACAGTAGTGATTGCTACTGGAGCAAATCCAAGAGAACTTGGTCTTGCTAAAGAAAAAGAATTGATAGGTCATGGGGTTGCTTATTGTGCCTCCTGTGATGGTATGTTTTATAAAGATAAGATTGTGGTGGTTGTTGGTGGTGGAAATTCTGCTGTATCAGATGCTGTTCTTTTAAGTCGAATTGCTAAGAAAGTCATCATTGTTCATCGAAGAGATACATTACGTGCAACGAAAATCTACCATGACCAGCTGTTGAAAACTGAAAATATAGAGTTTCGATGGAACAATACAGTAAATGAACTGATTTATGGAGAACGATTGACTGGTGTGCGGTTGAAAGATACAGTTACAGGAGAAGAAAACATTATAGAATGTAACGGCCTGTTTGTGAGTATAGGAAGAAAACCGACAACAGATTTTTTAGATAATCAGATAGAACTGGATAATAAAGGATATATTGTGGCAGGTGAAAACACTGAAACGAGTATTCCGGGTGTTTATGCTGTAGGAGATGTCAGAACAAAGTTACTTCGTCAGATAGTAACAGCAGTTGCAGATGGTGCTATGGCAGTACATATGGCAGAAAAGTATATGGATCTGACTGTAGCAATGTCGAAACCCTATCTACCGTGTTAGATTCAGATGTTTCTGTAATTTCTGTTAATGCATCTAGGTCAATAGATGTTTTATCATCTGAATAATACCATGTAATCACCAGACGGTCATTATACACATATGTCTTATCTACAAAATATTCAAGCACCTGATTTCGTGTATCTTCATCGTCAAAATCTGCTTTCGCATACATTTCAAAATATTTCTTTATACTGTTTTCATCTTCAACAAGTGCCTGTTTCAACTTTTCAGTTTCAATGGCTTCTTCAATGCCCGTCTTTTTTGTTCTCTACACAAACAAAAGAGTTCAACGAAATCTTGGGGTGCTTACACCACTGGAATTCCATGAACAAAAACTAAAAAACGTTGCATAAATAACCCGGTACATAAACTGTACCGGGGAAGAAAAAATTTTCGTTATTTAATTTGTCTACTTGACGGGTAGCACACCAAAACACTAGCTTTTTCTGGCTGCAGTTTTCTAAAAAAGTGCAACCAAAAATGCAACCCACATTTGGCAACTGCCCAATGGGCAGTGCCAAGAATGTTAATTTTGGGATTTTAAATTAAGATATACATGAAAAAAGAGAACAGCTGTCGCCATTCTCTTTTCTACAAACTGTTAAGGAAACAATCGGAGTTGGTGTAAACGAAAAAGCAGCCTTGAGTT
>NZ_JAJCGT010000049.1:0-20568 GCF_020553185.1 Blautia sp. MSK18_10
ATGTAAATTTCCAGCCCGAGATGCTTTTAGGGCTATTCCAGGCTGGAAATTAAGGATGAAACTTGACGAACGATATGAATGTGGATATAATAGGTTCAGAAATAAAAAAATTGGAATTTTTAACCGGATTTGACCGGCCCTGATATCGCTAAGGAGGAACATGTTATCATGAAAATCGGAAATGATATTTATTATGTAGGTGTAAATGATCATCAGATAGATCTGTTTGAAGGTCAGTATGTAGTGCCAAACGGTATGTCCTATAACTCATATGTGATCATGGATGAAAAGATCGCAGTTATGGATACCGTAGATGCTAATTTCAAAGATGAATGGCTTGAAAATGTAGCCAGAGTCCTGGACGGTGCGAAACCGGATTATCTGGTAGTACAGCATATGGAGCCGGATCATGCCGCAAATATCGAGAACTTCATGAAAGCATATCCTGACACAATCGTAGTTGCAAATACCAAGACCTTCACTATGATGGGAAATTTCTTCAGAAACCTGAATCTGGACGGAAAGAAGCTGGTAGTTGCAAATGGTGACAGCCTGACACTTGGAAAACATGTGCTGACTTTCGTATTTGCACCAATGGTTCACTGGCCGGAGGTTATGGTTACATATGACAGTACTGATAAGGTTCTGTTCTCAGCAGACGGTTTCGGTAAATTCGGAGCACTTGACGTAGAAGAAGACTGGGACTTCGAAGCACGCCGTTACTATATCGGAATCGTTGGAAAATACGGTGCACAGGTTCAGAAGCTTCTGAAAGCTGCCGCAACTCTGGATATCCAGACAATCTGTCCGCTTCATGGTCCAATCCTCACAGAGAACCTGGGACATTACCTTGAGAAATATGATATCTGGTCCTCCTACAAAGTAGAGAGCGAAGGTGTTGTGATCGCCTATACATCTGTTTACGGAAACACAAAGAAAGCAGTAGAACTTCTGGCACAGAAACTGGAAGAAAAAGGATGCCCGAAAGTAACTGTATTTGACCTTGCAAGAGATGACATGGCAGAAGCAGTAGAAGATGCTTTCCGTTACGGCAAACTGGTACTTGCCACAATTACATACAACGGAGATATTTTCCCATTCATGCGTACTTACATCGAAAACCTGACAGAACGCAGCTACCAGAACCGCACCATCGGACTCATCGAAAACGGAAGCTGGGCTCCTGCAGCAGCAAGAATCATGCAGGGAATGTTCGAAAAGAGCAAAAATATCACATGGCTTGAAAATAATGTAAAGATTACTTCCTCCTTAAGCGAAGCAAACGAAGCGGAGATTGAGGCTATGGCAGAGGAACTCTGCAAATAATTGATAATTGTAAACAGCAGGATCGAAAGATTCTGCTGTTTTTCAGAATAAGATAAACCCGGTTACTGAGAACGGAGTACACAAGTAACTAAATCCGTAAGAGAAAGGCAGGAACAAAATATGACAGTAGCGGAAGTTGTAAAGAAAATGGTAGAGTATTCCAAGGGAGATCTTCATGACATCAACCATTTCATGAAAGTATACGCATATGCAAAAACAATCGCAGAGGGCGAAAATCTGTCACCGGAGCACCAGAAGCTGGTGGAGGTTACTGCGGTTGTCCATGATATTGCCTGCCCTCTCTGCAGAGTAAAATACGGAAATGCCAACGGTAAACATCAGGAGGAAGAAAGTGCGGCACTGATAGAGGAATTTTTTGTAGATTCAGATCTGCCGAAAGAATTTGTAGATCGTGTTTCTTATATTGTAAGTCATCATCATACAATAACCGGAATCGACGGTATTGATTATCAGATCATGATAGAAGCAGATTATCTGGTAAATGCAGATGAGAGTAATTTCTCCGGAAACAATGTGAGAAACATGCTGGAAAAAGTATTCAAAACAGAGACAGGAAAATTCCTGCTCCAGTCTATGTATCAGAAGAGATTGAATGCTAAGGAAGAGAAATAAACAGAATGAAAATATAACATCAAAATAATCATTGAAAAGCTGTCACAAAAAAGTGGCAGCTTTTTGAAACTTTTCATTACATTTTCCCATCTAATAAGTGTAAAACAAAAACAATAAAACTTCATTCGAATGAAAACCATTTACAGAAACATATAAGCAAGGAGGAGCAGCATTTGATACAGTTGGTAAAACGCTCCATCTCAGGAGATGCGGATGCATTTCTGGAACTGATGGAAAAGAATTCTCTGGCAATGTACAAGGTGGCGAGGGGAATCCTTGATAATGATGAGGATGCCGCAGATGCCATGCAGGATACCATACTTACCTGCTTTGAAAAAATACATACATTGAAAAATCCGGAATATTTCAAAACCTGGATGATCCGTATTCTGATTAATGAATGCAATAAAATCCACAGACACTACAAAAATTTCAGCAGAGCTGAAGAACTTCCGGAAGTCCCCGGACAGGATATGTCCATTGAGGAATTTGAGTTCAAGGAAATGCTTGGAATGTTGGACGAATCCTACAGGATCATACTGGTTCTGTATTATGTAGAGGGATTTCGGATTGCAGACATTGCTTCTATATTAAATATGAATGAAAACACAGTAAAAACCAGACTGGTCAGGGCCCGGGTGCAGCTAAAGCAGGAATATACTTCAGCAGAAGATAATATTCAGAAGGAAAGACTGCAGCAGAAGAAAAAGAAAAACAGAGAATTTACAGGTATAACAGAAGAGCTTGCGGAAAACCAGGATGGAAATATGAGAACAGGATCGGTAACAGCAGGAAGTATAACGGTAAGTGCAAGAAAGGGATGAAGTGATTATGGCGAAGAAGTTGGATTTTGATAAAGAAAAGAATAACAGAAATGATAATGCGATAGAGGAAATCATGCAGGCAGATTTTCCATTGCCAAAGCAGGCAGAAGATGCAAAAAACGAAGCATTTGCCAGAATCAGGGAAATGGCAGCAGCTTCTGAAAATGTGGAAAATGCAGAGAATATTGTGCAAAGATTGCCAGAGAAATCAACAGAAAAATCAACAAAGAAATCAACAGAAAGTTCCGGAAAGAAATCAACAGGAACAGTAAAATCGCATAAGAAATTCAAAACAGTATACAAAACAGCTTTGGGACTGACCGCGGCTGTAGCTGTGTTTTCCGCAGTATGTATTACAAATCCTGCATTTGCAGAGAACATTCCTCTGGTCGGAAATGTGTTTAAGCAGCTCGGCAATTCCCTGGGATTTTATGGTGATTATTCGAAATATGCAAAGCAGTTGACAGATTCTGCAGAAGATGCAGAGTTGGCAGATACTGATGAAAGTCAGGAGGACGGAGGTAATCCTCAAAGTGCTCAGGCTGAGGATCAGAATACAACAGAAAATAACAATGCAGATAAAACGAAAGACAATGAATCATACAGTAAAACAGTAGATGGAACAACTGTCACGCTTTCAGAAGTATACTGTAATGAAATGGCTTTGTACCTGTCTATGACAATCCATACAGAAGATAAATTCCCGGATACCTTCATCACATCTGATGGAAAACCCAATATTAAGCTCAGCGAGAATTCTACAGTGAAATATGATTACATGGATGGAAAAAGTAATCTGTTCAATGCTTATCTGGATGGAAAAATGCTGGATGATAATACCTATGCAGGAGTTTTGCGTATTCCTGTGGAAGATATGACAGTGGATGATGCAGGATGGACAAAATTTTATGAAGTGCGTAATGCATTTTTCAAAGAAAAAGGGATTGATGTAGATTCTGAGGATTTTAGTTTTGACAAGTTAGCCCAGATACTGGGAATGGATGAATACAGTGATGCGAAGCTTCCTCAGATGGGAGGTCCGGCAATCAGTGATTATGTCAAAGACATCAAAGTACCTGACCGGTTTACCATGGAGCTGGATCTGAAAGATATTGTGGGTACTCTTCCAGATGATCAGGATACCACTCCAGATATCCCTCAGGATCTGCGGGATGAATATAATCAGAAAATGGCAGAGCATGGGATCAGCACAGACGATGCAGATTATGAGAGTCTGACAGAAGAGCAGAAGAATCTGGAACATCAGTTTTTCACTGAGATGTGGAATGAGTATTTTGAACGGTATCCTGAGGCAAATGAAGGTAATAACAGATATAACTCATGGACACTAAAAGGTGACTGGAAGTTCAGCGTAGATGTAGAGAAAAATACTTCCGATACGGTTAAAAAGGATGTAAATGTGGTAGATGAAAATGGAGATGGTGTTCTCTCCATTACGAAAACACCATTTGAGATCACTATGAAAATGCAGGATCCGGAAACAAAATATGTTGCTGTTATGCTGGATGCCAATGGAGATATCATGCCATATGGCGGAGTGGCAAACAGTAATGCGGACACATATGCAATACAGGACAGAGATGTTTCCACAGTATATATCTATCTTTGCGATTACTATGAGTATATGGACGAGCTGAAAGGCTACTACTGGTCTGATAACTATGAAGAGAAAGCAAAGACCAAGACCTTCAAACAGCTTCTGGATGAACGGGCAGTTGCCAGCGCAGAAGTACATTTTGATAAAGATAAATAATGATGTCAGGGTCAAAAGGTATTTTGCCCCTGACCTGATATCAAAAAATAAAGTATCATAACTGAGACAGCATCTTTCCAATTTTCTACAGAAAGATGCTGTTTTAGTTATTTTGATAAAAAAGGTCAGAAAAACAGTAGAATCTGAGCCGGGTTAATGTTACAATGTAGGCGTCTCAAAAAAAGAGTGCAGAAGGGAGCCAAAACAAAATGGACTACGCAAAAGAATCTTTAAAAATGCATTATGAGTTAAAAGGTAAAATTGAGGTTGTATCAAGAGCCAAAGTAGATTCCAAAGATGCTTTAAGCCTTGCTTACACACCAGGTGTTGCTCAGCCTTGTCTGGAGATCCAGAAGGATGTAAACAAGAGCTATGATCTGACAAGACGTTGGAATACAGTTGCTGTTGTAACAGACGGAACTGCAGTACTTGGACTGGGAGATATCGGACCGGAAGCAGGTATGCCTGTTATGGAAGGCAAATGTGTACTCTTTAAAGAATTTGGCGGTGTAGACGCGATTCCGCTCTGCGTCCGCAGTAAAGATGTTGATGAGATCGTTAAGACAGTAAGCCTTCTGGCCGGATCCTTTGGAGGAATCAACCTTGAGGATATTTCCGCACCGAGATGTTTTGAAATTGAAAAGAAACTGAAAGAATGCTGTGATATTCCGATCTTCCATGATGACCAGCACGGAACAGCAGTTATCACACTTGCAGGTGTTATCAACGCGCTGAAACTGGTTGGAAAGAAGCTTGACGAAGTGAAGATCGTTACTTCCGGAGCAGGTGCTGCAGGTATCGCTATCATCAAACTGTTAATGTCCATGGGACTTAAGAATGTAATCATGACAGACAGAAAGGGTGCGATTTACGAAGGCAGAGAAGGATTAAACCCGATCAAAGAAGAGATGGCTAAGATCACAAACTTCAACAAAGAGAAAGGTACTCTTGCAGAAGTGATCAAAGGCGCAGACATCTTCATCGGTGTATCCGCACCTGGAACACTGACACAGGATATGGTCCGCACAATGGCAAAAGATCCTATCATTTTTGCATGTGCAAACCCGGTACCTGAAATCTTCCCTGACGAAGCAAAAGCAGCAGGCGCAGCAGTGGTATCCACAGGACGTTCTGATTACCCGAACCAGGTAAACAACGTACTCTGCTTCCCGGGACTTTTCCGTGGTGTACTGGACGCAAGAGCATCAGATGTTAACGATGAAATGAAAGTTGCAGCAGCATATGCAATCGCAGGTCTGGTAAGTGACGAAGAATTAACAGCGGAATATATTCTTCCGGCAGCATTTGACCCACGCGTAAAAGACGCTGTAGCTAAAGCTGTAGCAGAAGCAGCAAGAAAATCAGGCGTAGCAAGGATCTAACCGAATAGAATAATGAAGCCCTCTGTTTTCATGTGAGCAGCATGCAGACAGAGGGCTTTTTTGCATAATATTCAATCTGACCCCTAAAAAATTCGAAAAATTGGTCATTGAAATAATGACACATTTCACGTATGATAACTTCAACATATTGATGCGTCAATATATAAAATATCTGATAGTGAAAATCAAACAAGTAATCTGACTTATTGATATGAGCCTTTTATCAGATCATACGAGAGGGGACAGTTATTATGAATACTCAGAACAGCACAATTACAAAACTTGCAGAGACAGCTCTTATGGCTGCGTTATGCTATGTATCTTTTACATTCTTGCAGATTAAGATCCCTGTACCGGGCGGTGATGCAACATCCATCCATATCGGAAATGCATTCTGCGTACTGGCAGCACTTCTGATCGGCGGTGTATACGGCGGATTGTCCGGTGCCATCGGAATGGGAATCGCGGACCTGATGGATCCTGTATATATCACAGGCGCACCAAAGACATTTGTACTGAAATTCTGTATTGGCCTTATCACAGGTCTAGTAGCACATAAGATTGCAAAGATCAATGAAAGTACAGATAAGAAATATGTTTTCAAATGGAGTGTGATTGCTTCTGTAGCAGGTCTTGCATTTAATGTTGTGGCAGATCCGATCGTAGGATATTTCTACAAACAGTATATTCTCGGACAGCCTCAGGAACTGGCACAGGCACTTGCAAAAATGAGTGCTGTAGCCACATTATTCAATGCAGTAGTTTCTGTGATCCTGGTAGCAGTGATCTACAATGCAGTACGTCCGGTACTGATTAAGAGTCATCTGCTTACAGTTACCGGTAAGAAAAAAGAACAGGCAGCATAAAAATGAAAAGCATTTCAGTTTTGCATCATACAGCAGACTGAAATGCTTTTTTGGTGTATAGAGTATTTATGAGAAGAAAAAATAAAAATATGGGGTTGAAATAGGGAGAAATATATAGTATTGTAGGTGATACAACGCTTAGGGCGAGGACTGTCTTTGGACAGTCTCTTTTTATGAAGAAGGATGAGGAAAAAATTATGGAGAGGACAAAAGAAAGGTTATCGTTTCGTAAGAAGTTTATCGGTGACAGGAGGTTTTATATGATGGTTCTGGCTGTGGCTGTGCCGATTATGATTCAGAATGGAATTACGAATTTCGTAAGTCTGCTGGATAATATTATGATCGGGCGGATCGGTACGGAGCAGATGTCAGGGGCTTCCATTGTGAATCAGCTGATTTTTGTTTATAATCTGTGTATTTTCGGAGGAGTATCCGGGGCAGGGATTTTTACAGCACAGTACTTTGGACAGAAGGACAATGAAGGAGTGCGGCAGACATTCAGGTATAAGTTATGGATGGCTGTGATCCTGACCATCGGGACGACTTTGCTGCTTCTGACGGTTGGAGAGAATCTGATCAGTATGTATCTGCAGGGGGATGGAACTGCGCAGCAGATTGCAGATACACTGAATTATGGAAAACAGTATCTGGATATTATGCTGTTGGGATTACCACCTTTTATGATGGTGCAGATTTATTCCAGTACTCTGCGAGAGTGCGGAGAGACGGTTCTTCCTATGAAAGCAGGAGTTGTGGCAATCTGTGTGAACCTGTTATTTAACTACCTGTTGATCTATGGTGTATTTTTCTTCCCAAGACTGGGTGTGAGAGGTGCGGCAATCGCAACTGTGCTGTCACGTTATGTGGAGGCTGCAATTGTAATCAGCTGGACACACAGGCATACGGAGAAGAATCCCTTTGCAAAAGGGTTGTATAGCACGCTTAAGGTTCCTGCAAATCTGACAAAGAAAATTCTGGTCAAGGGGACTCCGCTGTTATTTAATGAGACTTTATGGGCTTCAGCTATGGCTATGCTGACACAGTGTTATTCGGTTCGAGGGCTGAATGTGGTTGCTTCTCTGAATATTTCCAATACTATCAACAATGTGTTTAATATTGTGTTTATTGCCCTGGGAGATTCCGTGGCAATCATTGTAGGACAGCTTCTGGGAGCGGGAGATATGAAGAAAGCGAGAGACACAGATAACAAGATGATTGCCTTCTCAGTAATGTGCTGTACAGGGGTTGCAATTGTCATGTTTATTATGGCTCCGCTGTTTCCAATGCTTTATAATACCAATCAGGAAGCCAGGGGGCTGGCGAAGTATCTGATCATGATCACTGCATTCTTTATGCCGCAGAATGCATTCCTGCATGCAACCTACTTTACCCTGCGTTCCGGTGGAAAGACCATCATTACGTTCCTGTTTGACAGTGTGTTTATCTGGTGCATCAGTGTGCCGATCGCCTTTGTACTAAGTCGTTATACAGGGATTCATGTGCTTGTGATTTATGCATGCGTGCAGCTGGCAGATCTGATCAAATGTGTGATCGGATTTGTGCTGGTTAAGAAGGGTGTGTGGCTGCAGAATATTGTTTCATCATGATAAAAATTTTCAATAACATTTGGCTTGACTAACCGATATGCTATAGTGTATCATCAGTGAAAGTCAAATAGAAACAGTCTTATAAAACTATTATAATATGACTTGTTGTTTGATTCACATCATGCTATTTGTGAATTGATATATGTAACATTAATTCTCTTTGCACTGCATTACATTCAACAGAATGCGAGATCAACAGTACAAACTGAGCAGGCGATGCCCGAGGTGTTCGAGGGCGTGGGGCCGGGCCGCGTGAAGCGGCAGCAGATATGAACATTTTCAGACATATCTGTGGGACAGTGTATGTTCCGCAGGTGTGTCTTTTTGTTTTCTGGAAAATACGTTTTGGAGAGATTTTCTTTTAGAGGAATTTTCTTTTAGGAGAATTTTTTGAAACGGGTGCAATTCAGAGTTACAAAAAGACCCCTGTAAGACCGCACTTTGATAAGTCGCAGAAAGGAAATATGTTTTCTGACTGTGACGCAATGTATGTGACATAAGAAGAACCTGTAAACTCAAATATAGGAAAGTACAAAAGCTTATATATTTGAAAAGAAAATTTAGGAGGTCCTGGTTATGGAACAGACAAAAAAATTAAACATGACAGCAATGTCAGACAAGACAAACAGTAACACGACAGCTAAGAAGGAAGAGCCTGCATGGGAACATAAGGTGGCAATGAAGGTATCAGGTGTGAGTATTGCAGTAAACCTGTTACTTTCCTTATTTAAATTACTTGCCGGAATTCTGGCACATTCAGGTGCTATGATCTCAGATGCGATTCATTCAGCATCTGATGTGGGAAGTACTTTCGTAGTAATAGTCGGTGTGAATTTATCCAGCAAAAAATCCGATAAGGAGCATCAGTATGGACATGAGCGGATGGAATGTGTATCTTCCATTATTTTGTCCGGGTTACTTCTGGCAACCGGTATCGGAATTGGTATGAATGGAATTGAGAACATTATTAAGAGTACTTCAGGAGCAAGCATTGCAATTCCCGGAACATTGGCACTGATTGCGGCAGTTGTTTCTATTGTAGTGAAGGAGTGGATGTTCTGGTATACCAGAAGTGCTGCGAAGAAAATAAATTCCGGTGCACTGATGGCAGATGCATGGCATCATCGTTCAGACGCAATGTCCTCTGTTGGTGCATTTATCGGTATCCTGGGTGCGAGACTTGGCTTCCCGATTCTGGATCCGATTGCCAGTGTGGCAATCTGTGTACTGATCGTGAAAGCATCTGTAGATATTTTCAGAGATGCAATTGATAAGATGGTTGACCATTCCTGTGATGATGCAACAGAAGAGAGCATGAGAGAAGTGATCATGGGAGTGAAAGGAGTGAAGGGAATCGACCTTCTCCAGACACGATTATTTGGTTCTAAGATGTATGTGGATATTGAAATTTCAGCAGATGGAACGATTCCTCTGGATGAGGCACATGACATTGCGGAAAATGTTCATCATAGTATAGAGAAGAATTTTAAAGACGTAAAACACTGCATGGTTCATGTGAATCCGGTGAATGAGTAAATAAAAAGCGAGACTGTCCGAAGTATAATCTGGGCAGTCTTGTTTTTTATTGGATAATCATCTATGCTATAAGCGAAACTCGTATTATCTGTTCTTTGTATGGCAGTAAGTCTGGGAAGCGTACAGAAAATACAGGTAGCGAAAGGACTGCTATAGAATAGCAGAAATCACTTTTTTATTGAGAAACAGATAAATTTATTTGTTTGACTGGAAATTTTACGTAAATATAACATGGACATTCCATGGAATTGATATTCAAAGTTTATAATTCTAAACGTTATAGGATGTCAGAGTCAAAAGGTTTGACAAATTTTGCCACTGATATCACGAATAAAAAGAGTGAGGAATTATCCGAATGAAAAAACAACAGAAAAAGACAAAAGAAATTACGGCACCTGTATATATGATGAACAGAGAACTGTCCTGGCTGAAGTTTAATGAGAGAGTTTTAAATGAGGCGGGAAATCCAAGAGTTCCGCTTGCGGAGAGACTGACATTTGCCGCTATTTATCAGTCAAATCTGGATGAATTTTACAGAGTCAGAGTCGGAACTCTGATGGATCAGATGGAAGCATCTGAAGTAATACGTGAGAACAAAACCAATATGACCAGTGAAGAACAGGTAACTGCAATCCTTCAGGCCACCAGAGATCTGGATCAGAAAAAGGCAGCTATCTATGAACAGCTGATGGGAGAACTGGAGCCTTACGGAGTGCGTCTGATCAATTTTAACAGATTATCTGCAGAGGAAGGCAAGCTTCTGGAAACATATTTTGATCAGGAGATTGCACCGTATCTGTCTGCAAACATTGTGAGCAAACAGCAGCCATTTCCATTCCTGAAAAATAAAAATATTTATGCAGTGGCATCACTGATGAGCAAGGGTGGAAAAACAAAAACAGCTATTATCCCTTGCAGTAATACTGTATTCAGACGTTTGATTGATATTCCTACAAGAAAAGGGACTTTCATGCTTTCAGAGGAACTGATCCTTCATTTTCTGCCGAAAATGTTTAAAAATTATGAGATCAGGGAGAAAGCGCTGCTCCGTATTACCAGAAATGCAGATATTGATACAGAAACCATTTATGATGAGGATCTGGATTACAGGGATGCAATGGAGAATCTGATCAAGCAGAGAAGACGAATGAATCCTGTAAGAATGGAGTTATCCAGAGAATTAAATAAAAAGATGATAAGTTCACTCTGTAAGGAGCTTCATGTGGATAAAAAACACGTATTTTTGACCAGAGTTCCGCTTGATATGTCCTTTGTATTCGGACTTCAGGGATATCTGAGAAATACTGCCCAGGACAAACTTTTCTATCAGAGAAGAGCTCCCAGAATGACACCGGAGCTGGATGATAAGAGCCTTTTGATTTCACAGATTATGAAGAAAGATGTACTGTTATCCTATCCATTTGAAAATATCAAATCCTTTATTAATCTTCTGAATGAGGCTGCAAGGGATGATTCTGTTGTATCCATCAAGATGACATTGTACCGTCTTGCAGACAAGAGCCAGATTGTAGATGCTCTGGTGGATGCAGCAGAAAATGGAAAAGAAGTTGTTGTACTTGTAGAGCTGAGAGCCAGATTTGATGAGGAAAGCAATATTGAATATTCCAGAAAACTGGAAGAGGCAGGCTGCAGAGTAATCTATGGACTGAATGGATATAAAGTACATTCCAAGCTGTGCCTGATCTCCAGAAAAACAGATAAGGGTGTGTCCTATATCACACAGATCGGTACAGGTAATTATAATGAAAAAACATCTGCACTTTACACAGACCTGTCGCTGATCACAGCAAACCAGGAAATCGGAAAAGAAGCAGCAGAAGTGTTTGCGGCACTTCTGAAAGGGGAAGTTGTTGAGAAATCCAATCTTCTTCTGGTTGCACCAAAATGTCTGCAGAACAGAGTTCTGGATATGATACAGGAAGAAATCGACCAGGTGAAACAGGGAAATGAAGGATATATTGGAATCAAGATCAATTCCCTGACAGATAAGGTGATCATCAATAAACTGGTGGAAGCATCTCAGGCAGGAGTAAAGATAGAGATGGTCGTCAGAGGTATCTGCTGTCTGATTCCGGAGATAAAAGGATATACAGAGAATATCAAAGTAATAAGTATCGTAGGTCGTTATTTGGAGCATTCCAGAATCTATCGCTTCGGTACAAAAGAAAGAGAAAAAATATATATTGCATCTGCTGATTTTATGACAAGAAATACAGTCCGTCGTGTGGAGGTGGCTGCTCCGGTTCTTAATGAGAAATTAAAGGAACGTCTGGACTGGATGTTTGAGACAATGATGAATGACGATGAAAAAGGAAAGAGACTGACAGAAACCGGAAATTATGCAGACAGAAGCCTGAATGATGTCAAACTCAATTCCCAGGAAATCTTTTATGCCATGGCATACAGTAATGCAGAGAAAACCCAGAAAAAAAGAGAAGATTGAAAAGTAGAAGATTAAGAAGAAATATTTGTTGGCAATATTGTAGATTGCCTGAAAAAGATACTATGTGGATCAGTATAATAGATTCATATAGTATCTTTTTGAGAGGGTGTAAAAATTCTTGTGTCTATGGAAAGTAAATCTTTCTGATAAGAAATAGATATGTAAAATTTTGCTGTCGAATATATCTTTGTACTTACAGTATTGCCATGTAGGAAAATTATATACATCATTTTCGATTTTTTGCATGACAAGTAAGGCATCATGATTATTGCCTTTTGTGGGCTCTGCCCGCACCCGACCTCTGGAATAGGATCGGAAATTTCTGGCAATAATATAAATGCCGAAGGAATAGACAGAAAGCAGGAATGAGGGGCTTAAAAGAGCTTCCCCATTCCTGCTTTTCTTTTCTCTTACAGATAAGCAGTAAGCCGTTCTCCGTAAAGGACTATCAGCTGATTCAATACCTGATCCCAGTTCCGGTATCTCTGCGTCCACTTTTTGACTACGTTCTCGCTGGCAAGATACAGCATCTTTTCCAATGCAGAATCGCTTGGGAATACGCTTTTCGTTTTCGTGACTTTCCGATACTGGCGGTTCAATCCTTCTATGATATTTGTCGTGTACATAATGCGTCTGATATCATTAGAAAACTGGAAAAAGGAACTTACATCTTCCCAATTATTTTCCCAGTTACTGATCGCGTACGGATATTTCTTCCCCCATTTTTCTTTCATGTTCTCCAGCTCTGTTAAAGCGGCTGTTTCGTTCGGAGCATTGTACACTTCTTTGAAATCTGAGGAAAACTTTTTCAGATCATTATAATTTACATATTTGAAAGAATTGCGTAGCATATGGATCACACATCTCTGGATCTCTGCCTGCGGATAAACTGCCTGAATAGCTTCTTTAAAACCCGGAAGACCATCCACACAGAAGAAAAGGACATCTTTTACTCCGCGGTTCTTAAGATCATTAAGCATCCCAAGCCAGAACTTGCTGGTTTCATTTGCGCCTACTGTGATGCTGAGGATATCTTTGTATCCCTCCACTGTAACGCCAAGAACTACATACGCAGCACGACTCAGGATTCTGCCATCCTCACGTACTTTATAATGAATACAGTCCATAAAGACAAACGGATAAACCGGGTTCAGAGGACGGGACTGCCATTCCTTAACCTGAGGAAGTATCTTGTCTGTGATCTTGCTGACCATTTCAGCTGATAGCTCAATTCCATAAAGATCCTGGAGCTGGTCGTGGATGTCACGTGTACTCATACCACGGGCATATAAAGAGATCACTTTTTCCTCAATCCCGGAAATATCTCTCTGGTATTTAGGGATGAGTTTTGGTTCAAACTCACCGTTACGGTCTCTTGGTACGTCGATTTGAAATTCACCGTATTGACTCTTTAAGTTTTTTGTAGAATGAGCATTTCTTTTATTGTCTGTCTGTAGATCTCCCTTATGGTTTTTCTCGTAGCCAAGAGTTGCATCCAGTTCTGCCTCCATCAGCTCCTGCAGGATATCCTTGAAACTGTCTTTCAGAAGCGTGTATATATCTGCAACGCTATTAATGTTGTTTTCTGAGATGATCTGTCGAATTTGTTCTTTTGCAACTGCCATAAAAAATACTCCTTTTCGATAAGAATTGTCATATCTGAATTCTTACCAAAAAGGAGTTATTTTTTACCAAAAACACAAACTATTTTACACTACCGAATAACTATTTGCAAGAGATTTCATTTTTCTCTTTGTAATAGGTAGAAACTGTGTTAATACGATACAGACACTAAAAGAGCTGGTAATTATATCACTGCTTCATGCATATGGCCATCAGTTCTTTTATTTTGTATTATTTACACTGATCCATAAATGACTTTTTCAATGTTACAAAATAGAAGAACCATTCACTCTAAAACCGTAATATACCACAAATATGGCAGAATAAGAAAAAAGTGGTACCGCTGAAAGTGGCTGTCAGCACTGTCTTTATTTGATTATGGCATATTACCACTTTTTTATAAGAAAGTCTTTATGTTATATATTTAATCTGTAATTTTCTTATTTTTCTTCATAAAATATGGAATGTGGCATGTAGCAATGTTAAATTGTACTTTGGCATCCGCTCTAAAACCTATATTCTGTAAGAACACTGAAATGCTTTATAACCTAATACTAACATCCTCATTACAAAGCTAAACAATCATGAATGATATAGCGTTAGCAGAACATCTTCTTGTTCTGCTTGCTCATTTTATACAACAGACTGAAACTGTGTCAATGGAGCATATTTGCCGGCGTAAGCCCTTGCCATTGATTCAGATTGAAGACTGTGGTATAAGAATACATTTATTTATGAAATCACAGAAGTGAAAACTGTTGCTGGACAGCAGCTCTTAAAAGATAAGATTGCAGTCACATTGCCAATTAAAATGACACCGGATGAGGTGAAAAAGTTATCCGCTGATACAAGCAAAGGAGAATATAATGATGCAGAGAACATGTGGTATTTCTATGATGCCACATATGAAATTACAAACAATGCGAAATTCACTATGCCAAAAGCCGCATAAATACTGGTTTTTTTAAGAAAGTCAAACATTATTTCCCAATTACACAATTTATATGTTTTTGGGGATTTTATTTGTTTTTGGGAAAATCAGGTCGTTTTTAGGGAAATTTTTTCGTTTTTGGGATGTATAGACAAAGCAAAAATAAGTGATCTCTTGCCCATACATATAGATGGTATGCATACCTTGGATATGCGGCGTTTATTACATTGTTTGTACCGTTTGTTGTACATGCCGTTGCGACAAAGGGAAAAGAGATCTGAAGAATAAAAAGCTGAACAGAAAATCCCCCGTTGATCCGTATGGCAGGATCATCAGGGGATTTTGTCAAAGTTCACAAAAATATTATAAATATTTTATTAAATATTCCAGATAGACAACATATATTTTTTCTGATATTATTACGTACAGTTATTAAATAGTTACGAATCAGAAGGATTGTTACTGAAATATTTATTTATCGTCAGGCAAGACCTTATAGTAGTATAGGAATAGGTTTTCTATATACTGTAATGGTCTTTTTTTATTTGTTTGGCAGCGGGGGAACAGGACTATGGTTATCCATAAGATTTTGAATAATAATCTGATACTGTCCAGGGATGGACAGGGACATGAAGTTATTGTAAAGGGCTGCGGAATTGCCTTTCAGAAAAAGAAAGGACAGCAAGTGGAGGAGTCCAGGATCGAGAAAATCTTTACTGCGGAAAATGCCCAGATCAGCAAGGAGATACAGGGTTATCTGACTGCTATTCCGGAAAAATATCTGGATTTTGTGGAAGCTTTTGTAAATGATGTGAAGGAAAAAGAGGGGATGAAATTAAATGACAGTATTTATTTTTCCCTTAGCGACCATATCATGGGTGCGATCTCCAGACTTGAAAACGGGATCCGCCTTCAGAATATGCTGCTTCTGGATATCAAGCAGCTTTATCATAAGGAATATGAGATCGGCTTGGAATTACTGAAAAAGGTAAATGAGATGTTCGAGGTAGATCTTTCTGCAGATGAAGCAGGATTTTTTGCATTGCATTTTGTGAATGCGGAAGATGGCGGCAAGACGGACAGCTATCAGATTTCCATTATCGTACATCAGATCCTGGACATCGTGGAGAAGTATTATGACAATATGGAATTTCAGGAGGATAATCTGTATTATCAGCGGTTTCTCACGCATCTGAAATATTTTGCCCAGAGATTCCTTCATAAAGAGCTTCACTATGATGAGAATCAGGAGCTTTTCAAGATCATTAAGGAGCAGTACAGAGAAGCTTACGGCTGTGTAAAAATGATCTATCTTATGATGGAAGAGGAATATAAATACGCTATGACTGAGGATGAAATGCTGTATCTGACGATTCATATCCAGAAGATCACAGAAGACCATAAACGTCTGAAAAATCTGTGAAAAGAGATTGTTTTATAAATTAGGTGTTAATGGATTGTTACTGAAATACGTGCCATGTGCGTATCTTTTCAGGCAAGACCTTTAATATAAATTTCAATATTTATTATTAAAGGAGGTCCCCAAATGAAAAAGGACTATGCAAAAACTGCAGACACACTGATTGCAGCGTTGGGCGGAAAAGATAATATCACCCGTCTGTTCCACTGCATGACAAGGCTTCGTTTCTATGTGAAAGACAGATCGAAGATCAACGAGAAAGAGATCTTAAAGCTTTCTGAGATCTCCGGCGTTAACTGGCATGAAGATCAGTTCCAGGTTATCGCAGGAAACGAAGTAAACGCTGTTTACAAGGCATTGGAAGACAAAGGCGTTCCTACCGATGATGCACCGGCAGCGAACTCTGACAGCTCAAAGAGTGTTGTTTCAAAAGTTATCGATGCCATCACCGGATGTATGACCCCGATGATCCCTGCCCTGACTGCAGCTGGTATGATCAAAGTTGTACTTAGCCTGCTGACAACTTTTCATCTGGTATCAGAAACAAGCAGTACCTACCAGGTGATCAGTTTTATCGGAGATGTTACTTTCTACTTCATGCCGTTCCTGATCGCAGCAAATGCTGCCAAGGTTTTCCGCGTGAACCAGTCACTGGCGCTGTTTATTGCCGGTGTTTACTTAAGCCCTACCTTTGTAACTATGGTAGCTGGTGATGCGGCCATCACACTGTTTGGTCTGCCGATCACAAAAGCAACTTATTCTTATTCCGTTATTCCGGTTATCCTGATGGTATGGATCACACATTATATTGAGATTCTGGTTGATAAGATCACACCGAAAATGGTAAAACTGATCCTGAACCCGACACTGGTAATTCTGATCAGTGCACCGATCGCCCTGATCGTAGTTGGACCGATCGGAACAATTATTGGTAACGGACTTGCGGTAGCCATCAACTTCCTGTCCGTAAAACTTGGTTTCATTATTGTAGGTATCCTTGCAGCAACCTTCCCGTTCATCGTTATGACCGGTATGCACCATGCGCTGACACCGATCGGACTGAATGCCATTGCAACCGGTGGTACCGATACACTGATTTTTGTATCTCAGGTATGCTCTAACCTTGCACAGTCCGGAGCTTCTCTTGCAGTAGCTGTAAGATCCAAGGACAGCAACATGAAACAGCTGGCAAGTGCAGCCGGTGTTTCCGCTCTTATGGGTATCACAGAGCCTGCTCTGTATGGTGTTACACTGAAACTGAAAAGACCGGTTGTAGCAGCTTCCATCGCAGCCGGAATCGGTGGTATCGTAGGAGGACTTCTTCAGGTTTCTCTTTACATTGCACAGAATTGTATCATGGCGATCCCGGCGTTTATCGGCGAGAAGGGATTAAGCAATCTGATTTATGGAATCATTATGATCGTGGTATCTTTTGTAGCTGCTTTTGTTCTTACGCTTATCTTCGGATTTGAGGATGTAAAGGCTGAGACAGAGGATGAAGTACAGAACACAGATACAGAAAAACAGCCTGCACAGCAGAGTGTTCCGCTTGTAGACAAGATCGAGCTTTGTGCACCGGTAGCAGGAACTGTAAAAGCACTTTCCGATGTTCCGGATAAAACTTTTGCTGATAAGGTTTTAGGTGACGGAGCAGCAATCGTTCCATCAGAAGGTAAGGTTTATGCACCGGCAGATGGTACGGTGGCAAATATCATGGACAGTAAACATGGAATCATGTTTGTGACAGAAAGTGGAGCAGAAATTCTGATCCACATCGGACTTGATACTGTAAATTTAAATGGCAAATATTTTAAATCCCATGTTTCTGATGGAGATAAGGTAAAAAAAGGAAAGCTTCTTGTGGAATTCGATATGGATGCCATTAAGAAAGAAGGATATGATCTGATCACACCGGTTGTTGTGACCAATATTTCTGATTATATCAAAGCAGTATGCATGGAAAAAGAAGATGCAGCTGTAAATGCAGGAGATAAATTCCTGACTATTGTATAAGAATAACAACGAAACATCAGGCGGAGATAACAGATCCGCCTGATGTTTGTAAAAAGGAGAAAATTAAAATATGAAAAATTATAATCGTATGCCGGAAAACTTTCTCTGGGGCGGAGCAACTGCTGCAAACCAGTATGAAGGCGGTTGGGATGAGGATGGCAGAGGCCCGTCCATTGCAGATATCCTGACAGGAGGAAGTGTGGATAAGGAACGTCGTCTTACACCGCCGGCACCGTTACCGGAAGAATTTTATCCCAATCACCAGGCGACTGATTTTTATCATCACTGGAAAGAGGATATTGCTCTTTTTGCAGAGATGGGATTTAAGGTATATCGTTTTTCTATTTCTTGGTCCAGAGTGTTCCCAAATGGGGATGAGGAAACTCCAAATGAGGAAGGCCTTAAGTTCTACGACAATGTGATCGACGAACTGAGAAAATATAACATTGAGCCGCTGATAACGATCTCTCATTATGAGAATCCCCTTCATCTTTCTCTGGAGTATGGCGGATGGAAAAATCGTAAGATGATCGATTTCTATCTTCGATTTGCAAAGGTTTTATTTGAGAGATATAAAGGTAAGGTAAAATACTGGCTGACTTTTAATGAAATCAATATGCTGACGCAGGACTTTGGTGCGGTATTCTGTGCAGGAATGCTGGACCCGAAGGATGTATGTGAGCAGAGCCGTTATCAGGCAATGCATCACCAGCTGGTAGCAAGTGCACTTGCAGTTTCCATGGCTCATGAGATCGATCCGGAGTTTATGCTTGGCTGTATGCTTGCTTATCACAATGGTTATCCATATACTTGCCATCCGGATGATATCTTATATGCACAGCAGTTTGGGCAGATCCACAATTCCATTGCCGGTGATGTTCATGTAAGAGGATATTATCCGGGATTTGCAGCGAGATACTTTGAGGAGCACGGAATCCAGCTGGAGGTTCTTCAGGAGGATAAAGAGATCCTCAAGAAGGGTACGGTGGACTTTTTCACTATCAGCTATTATTCCAGTAGCTGTGTCAGCGTGACAAAGGACGGAGAGAAAACGGCCGGAAATGGAAGTGACAATCTGAAAAATCCATATCTGAAAGCTTCCGACTGGGGCTGGCAGATCGATGCAACTGGTCTTCGCTATGTTCTGAACCAGATCTATGACCGCTATCAGATTCCGATCATGATCGTGGAAAATGGTCTTGGGGCGGTGGATCAGCTGACAGAGGATGGAAAGATTCACGATGATTACCGTATTGAATATATGCGCCGCCATATAGAGCAGATGAAGGAAGCAATCCATGACGGAGTAGATCTGATCGGCTACACCTGCTGGGGCTGTACAGATCTTGTCAGTGCCTCCACTGGAGAATTCAAGAAGCGTTATGGTCTTATCTATGTAAATAAAAATGATGACGGGACCGGAGACTTTTCCAGAATCCGCAAAGATTCTTTTTACTGGTACAAAAAAGTGATTGAATCCTGCGGGGAAGAGCTTTAACTGAATCAACTGCGAAGCAGTTATCTGGCGTAGAATTATGTAGCGAATGCGGTTGCTTTTATCCGGTTGACGACAAAATCCTGGAGTATGACAATGTACTCCGGGATTTTTTTGGAAGGTTGACTTTTACACGGTAAAGTGTAATACTTATTGTAAGTGACGAATGTGAGGAGTGTTTTTTATGCCGGATGAAAAAGTACTGCAGGTAGCGATACTTATATGGGGATGTGTATTTTGTGCCATAGCTGCATTATGTATGAGAGCGTTTCAAGTTTTGTGTAAACAGAAAAACTGATATAAAATATGTCATTAGTTATCGAGGACAGAACCTGTTTTCAGGGTTTTAAACTGAAAGGTGCAGGCGAGCTTATTCCTGATATTATGGGAGTATGAAACTTTTTTTTCGATGATATCATCCTGCATATCTAACTTCCATAAATTGTCTTTCGCTATCAGAAATCGGTGGATTTTCCAGCGCTTTAATCCAATAGATTTCTCCATCGCATTCTAACTGAATATACATCTTTCGATTTATGAGTGCGCATTTAATGATTTTTGTTAATGATCCGGTTTTCAGTGTTGTGTTCACCGCAGTAGCGCCTGGTCTGGCATATGCCGGAAGATCACTGTTTACTGTGAAATATCGGCTGCTTCCGTCTGCGGAATATATT